>CAMJAJ010000025.1 GCA_946403565.1 uncultured Treponema sp.
CCGTGGACTTCCTGGCCCTCGCCCACAACCGGAACGACCAGCTGGAGACCCTGCTCATGCGCTTCCTTGCGGGGGGCGGCGTGGAGTCCCTCGCCGGAATCCGGCCCCGCCGCAGCCGCTACCTGAGGCCCCTGCTCGGCATATCCCGGGCGGACATAGAGCGCTACCTGGGCGAGCAGGGCATAGCCTACCGGACCGACAGCACGAACGCCGACAACGGCATGCTGCGCAACAGGATCCGGAACGTCCTGGTGCCGATGCTCGACGGGCAGTTCGGCGGCTGGGGCACGGCCCTGCTTTCCCTGTCCGCCAAGATGCGGGACGACGGGGAGCTTGTCGCAGGGCTGCTTGAGGAAGCGAAGGGGCGGTGCGCCTTTGTGCGGGAAGGGCCGTGCGTCCGCATGGACGCCGCCGGATTCCGGCGGGAGGCGAGGGCCGTCCGGGTCCGCCTCCTGTTTGCCGCCGCGGACGCAGCCGGTCTGGGCGGCCGCATCCCCTATTCCTTCTTTGCCCGTATCGCCGACAGGGCCGGGGACGGCCCCTGGGCCGAGTCCTGCGCAGGCGTGGCGGTCACCCTGGACGGGGATTCCCTCCGTGTGGGGCGGGAAGAGGGCGGCCCGTCCGAGCGGGGCTTCTGCGTCGTGGTCCGGGAGGAGGGCGTTTACGAGGCGGGAGGCCTTGCCGTGTCCGTCTTCAGGGCCGCCCCGGCTGCGGGAGGGGCCGTCCTGGAGGCAGGGGGCGACTCGCTGCGGCTTCCCGCCCTGTCCTTTCCCTTCCTGCTGCGGAGCAGGCAGCCCGGGGACCAGGTTGCGGCGGGGGACGGCTCCATGCGGTCGGTCGCGTCCGTGCTGGACGGCTGGAAGTGCGCGGGCATGAAGGACGCGGTTCCCCTGGTGCAGCGGCTGGACCTGCCTTCCCAGCCCATAGCCGCCGTCTGGGGCGGCCCCCTGGGGTTCAAGAATTGGGTGGTAAAATATTAGAAGATGGTGTATACTAGTTGGTATATCGTTGTTGAAATGAGGGGGACCTCGGAAAACCGCGCCATGCGCGATTAGCCTGGAAGCTATGTTGGCGGAAGCCTAGAAGCTCCGCGGGCCAGTCCGGTGTGTCCCCGCCCAGAATGTAAGAATAGAGGATGCTATATGAGGATAAGACTTTTTGCCCTTAGTGTTTGTTTTGCTGCTGCCTTTTCGTTCGTGTCTGCCCAGGAGACTGCGGTTTCCCTTGCGAACAGGAGGACCGCCCTGCGCTGCCTTGAGGCCGCCGGCAACTACGCCTCCCAGTCCGCCTGGAGCGCCGCCGCCTCGCAGGCCCAGATGGGCCTGAGCTATGACGACAGCGTTTCCGACCTCTGGTACATCTATGCCGTGGCGGTCCAGAAGGGGGGCGGCAGCAAGGCCCAGGTCCTTCCCCTCGTGGAGCGGGCGCTCGAGGTCGGCAACTGGGTCAACTACAACAGGGACAACTCCCGCATACTGTATGCGGACATCCTCTCCGACATCGGCCGGAGCGCGGAGGTGTTCTCCGTGCTGGACTCCAATCCCCCGGTGTTCTCCTCATCGGCCGAGTACATCAGGGCCAAGGCCTACTACCGCATGGGCACGCCCGAGTCGTATGCGGCCGCCCGCAACAAGATTTCGAACGCCAGGAGGATCTTCCCTGACGACACCCGCTTCCCCCAGCTCTTCTTCAGCTACGAGGACCCTGCGAGCGAGGACCCGCTCGTGAACCGCCTGGCGGCCTCCTTCCTGAGCCAGATAAAGCTTTACGACGAGAGCACCCGCGAGGATGACGCGGAGTTTGAGATAATGGCGGCGGCCTTTGCGAAGGGCGAGGAGCGCAGGATGCAGCTCCAGTCGTTCAACGCGAGGGGGCTGGTGCACCCGCTCTACGCGGGCATTGCCCTTGAGGAGGGACTCATGGGGCAGAAGGAGGCGTTCGAGTACATTGCCTCCTTTGCCGACGAGAGCCTGAACGTGGACTACATGCGCGCCTTCATGCTCATGATCGACGACGAGGCCGTGAAGGCGGAGGCCAAGGAATACTTCACCGCCTTCTGCGGCGAGTTCACTCGTGATACGAACAGTGATGGAATCGATGACCTGACGGTGTCCTACTACCGGGGCCGCCCCCAGCACGTCGCGTTCGACGCGAACCAGGACGGGGTCCTGGAGTGGGAGGTCTTCTGCGACTTCGGCGTGCCCGTCTCCGGCATCCTCTACGACGCGGCCTATCTGGACGCGCTCGAGGCCGACTTCACCTGGCAGGCCTTCCCGGCCCTGTCCACCTTTGTCGTGAAGGACCAGGCGGGGCGCAAGGTGAACATATTCAACCTGATGGGGGACGAGCTGGTGTGGACCCCCGTCAGCATGGACTACGACCGGATCATCAGCGGCGTTTCCGGGGCGGACTTCTTCTTCCCCACGCCCAACGTGGACGAGCGGAGGATCGGGAAAATCGAGCTCGCCATGGCCTCCTCGAGCTTCACCGTCCCCAGCACGGAGCGGGAGGACTCCTGGATAAACGTCACCGTCCTTGGCGGGCAGATGCTGTCTGCTGACTACTACCACGACGGCAAGCTCTATGCCCATACCCAGTTTGAGGACAGCGTTCCGGTCTCGCGGATCGTGGACGCGGACGGGGATTCCGTGTTCGAGACGACCGAATACTACGCCCCTGTCTCCGACATGGAGGCATCGGTCCACGACGGGGTCGTGGAGCGCACCATAATGACCAACCTCTTCGGCACGCCGTCCAACGGGGCGGACTTCTACCTGCGCATGGTGCAGGTGGACACGAACGGCGACACCGTGCCCGATTTCACCGAGGAGTACCTGAACGGAGGGTCGGTGGTGAGTTCCTGGGATACCGACGGGGACGGCTACTGGAACGTCCGCGTGGCCAGCTCCTATGACGGGGAGAGCGGAAGCCGCGTGGAGACCGACATGTTCTACCTGCCCTACCGGGAGAACGTGGTCAGCGTCACCATACGGGACGGAATTCCTGTCCTGGTCCAGAGCGGTTCCCAGGAGCAGCCGGTCACCAAGGACCCCTATTATGACTTCTACTGGATCGGAGAGGTCGGGTCCCCCATGCTTTCCAAGGCCGCCTTGGACTTCTTCAAGAAGAACGGCGCGCAGGGGCTTTCCACCGTGATAGAGCGGGACGGGGACAGGGTGCATGTCGTCCATGTGGGGGAGTTCTGCTACGGCATGATGATTCCCGACCTGGAGATGTAACGGATGTCCTGCAAGGCCCTGATCCGTACGGCCGCCCTGCTTGCATGTGCGGCCCTGCTTTTCTCATGCGCGTCCTCCGGCCCCTCCGAGCCGAAGGACGTCGATACCAGTTCCAAGAAGTACAGCTCCGAGGACGCGGCCTCCTACGAAATCAGCCAGATACGGAAGATTCCGGAGGACGAGCTGGTGAAGGCCCTCTGGCGGTCAAAGCTCCTGCTGAACAAGAATCCCGGCCTTGCCTCCGCGAAGGAGCTGTATGCCTCCTACGAGGCGAAGACCGTCGCCCTGTACAGGAAGGCCGTCTCCAAGAAGAGCTGGCTGGAGGCCTTGCGCCTGTTCAATTCCCTTGCCGCGGTGGACTGCGCCCAGCTTTCCTCCCTGCCGGTGCAGCAGGCGGAGCTTGAGGCCTCCGTACGGCGGGGCGTTCCCGGCCTTTCTGCCTCCGGAAGCGGCTTTACGACGCTGGCCGGATGCGTGAAGGGCACCGTCACCGTCTACGTGGACAAGGGCGTGAAGGTGCAGGGCCGGGTGGGCCGTGTTGACGCGGTCCTGGGCAGCGGCTTCTTCATAGACAGGACCGGCTACCTCATAACGAACCATCATGTGATCGCGGACTGCGTGGACCCCGAGTACAAGGGCTTTGCCCGCCTGTACATCTATCTGGCGGAGGACCCCGACACGAAGATTCCCGCGCGGATAATCGGATATGACGAGAACGTTGACCTCGCGCTCCTCAAGACGGAGGTGGACGCCCCCTACGTATTCACGCTCGGTTCCAGCGAGAACCTGGAGGTGGGGGACAAGGTGTACGCCATCGGTTCCCCGCTCGGGCTGGACAGGACGCTCACGAGCGGCATAATCTCCTCGAAGGACCGGGACCTGTTCAGCGCGGGCAAGGTCTTCCAGATAGACGCGGCGGTGAACTCCGGAAATTCCGGCGGCCCCCTCATCGACTCCCGGGGTGACGTGCAGGCCATCGTCTTTGCCGGAGTGCAGAACTACCAGGGGCTGAACTTCGCCATACCGGTGGAGTACCTGCGCGCCGAGCTCCCGATATTCTACTCCAAGGGCAAGCGCAAGGGCGTGTGGATCGGCTGCTTTGGCAGGACCAAGCGGCGGGCCGGAAGCGGGGCCGCGAACGAGGGCCTTTCCGTGGAGTACGTGATGCCTTCTTCTCCGGCGGCCCTCGCCGGACTTGCCGTCGGAGAGACGATCGTCGAGGTCGACGGCAAGCCCGTGGACTCGTTGGACACGTTCAAGGCGGACTTCATGAGCCGGGAGGTCGGCACCATCGTCAAGGTGAAGGCCGTGGATGCCTACGGCAAGGCCCGGACCCACATCGTCTATCTGGACGAGCGGCCCAAGTCTCCGGGCAAGGAGGTCTACACCCACGACGTGATAGCGGAAGCCATGGTTCCCCTGATGGGTATGGAGCTGAGCCGGAGTTCCTCGCTGAACAGGAACCAGTACGTGGTGAGCCGCATTGTCAGGGGCTCTGCGGCCGATGCCGCCGGATTCAGCGTGGACGACACCGTTGCCGTGCAGGAGGTGGAGCTTTCGCCGGAGGGCGACTACGCCGGGGTGCAGATCTACGCCAAGAAGCGGAGTAGCGGCTATCTGGACGTGGTCGTGGGCTATACCGTTTCCCTGGACAGCCAGAACTATTTCTAACAGAATTTTCTTCTTTACATTTCGCGCTTTCGTTGTATAATTTAAGTAGAAGGGTTGTTAAATCCCAAGGAGGCGCGTATGACTAGATTAACGTCAAGATGTAAAATAGTTGCCGTTGCCTTGCTTGCGCTGGGAGCGGCAGCTTTTGCGAAGGAAAGCCTGGAGATTCCTGACAACGTGACCGGACTTGAGTACGGGGCGTACAGGAACAGGAAGGATATCGTGCTTGTAACGATTCCCTGGTCTGTGACCAGCATCGACAAGGACGCTTTCAAGAACTGCCCGAATTTGCTGGCTGTCACGTTTGACGACGAGGACAACTGGTATATCACCCAGGATGAGACGAACTGGCAGAACAGGATGATGGGAACCCACATCGATGTCAGTGACTCTTCAACAAATGCGTTCGCCTTGGCAGGCAACCGCTACTACTTCTACAAGCTGGAAGACGAGTAGCGAGGGTAGCCGCCTCGGCCGGGGAAAGACCCCATAGTGTGGACCGCCGGACCCGCCGCCAGATTGCCGCGGGGGATGGCGGTTTTTTTGTCTCCGCGCTCCTGGACCGTCCTGCCACTGATCCCCCATTGCATAAATACTCATTTCATATTAAAATAGCCTAATGGAGAAGAGTTTTTTCTGGTGGAATGAATGGAAAATAACGATATGACGTCTTCTGTGAGGACTCTGTCCCTGAAGCCATCCTCCCGTCCCATCCGGATGGGAATTGATGTCGGCTCTACGACCGTGAAAGTCGTCATCCTGGATGACGCTGGCGAGATGATATATGGCGTATACGAACGGCACCGGGCCGACATACGCAGCACCATTATAAACGTCGTGAACAAGGCCTTTGATACGCTTGTCTCTGCCTTCCCCTTGGGTGAGGAGCAGCCGATCAGCGTGAAGGTGACGGGTTCCGGCGGCCTTTCCGTGTCGGAATGGCTGGGCATCCCCTTCATACAGGAGGTCATCGCCGCCACGACCGCCGTCAAGAAGTCCATCCCCCAGACGGACGTGGTCATCGAGCTGGGCGGCGAGGACGCGAAGATCACCTACTTCAAGGGCGGGGTGGAGCAGCGGATGAACGGGACCTGCGCGGGCGGCACGGGTGCCTTCATTGACCAGATGGCCGCCCTGCTGGAGACCGATGCGGCCGGCCTGAACGAGCTTGCGAAGGGAGCCGCGACCATCTATCCGATAGCGGCCCGCTGCGGGGTTTTCGCCAAGACAGACATACAGCCCCTGATCAACGAGGGGGCGAGAAGGGAGGACATCGCGGCCTCCATATTCCAGTCCATCGTCACCCAGACCGTCTCGGGGCTGGCCTGCGGCAAGCCCATCCGGGGCCATGTCGCCTTCCTGGGAGGCCCCCTGCACTTTTTGGACCAGCTGAGGAAGCGCTTCATCGTGACGCTCAAGCTGACCCCCGAGGAGACGATAGTCCCCGAGAACAGCCAGCTTTTTGTTGCGGCCGGGGCGGCATATTCTGCGGAGCGTGAGATATCCTGCCTGTCGGGCGAGATGCAGCGGCAGGTCCACTTCCCGACGGTGGCGGAGTTCAGGCAGTCGCTGAAGAAGCTCGTTGGCGCGGAGATGCAGGAGGTCCAGCGGCTGGAGCCGCTCTTCAAGGACCAGGCGGAGCTTGACGAGTTCAATGCCGTCCATGCGACCCAGGTTGCGTTGAAGGGCGACCTCGCGTCCGCAAAGGGGCCGGTGTTCCTGGGCCTGGATGCGGGAAGCACGACGACGAAGGCGGTGCTGACGGACACCGAGGGCCGCATCCTCTGGAAGTTCTATGATGTGAACGCGGGCAACCCCGTGAACCTGGCCATAAAGGTGCTGAAGGACCTGTACCGGATCCTTCCCAAGGACTGCTATATCGCGCGCTCGGTCTCGACCGGTTACGGCGAGGCCCTGTTCCAGGCGGCCCTTGGCGTGGACGCGGGCGAGGTGGAGACGATCACCCACTACCGGGCGGCGGACTTCTTTGTACCTGGCGTGGAGTTCCTTCTGGACATCGGCGGCCAGGACATGAAGTGCCTGCGCATGAAGGACGGGGCCATCACCTCGATCCAGCTGAACGAGGCCTGCTCGTCGGGCTGCGGCTCCTTCCTGGACAACTTTGCCCACACGATGGGCATGGACGTGCGCGAGTTCTCCAAGCTGGCGTTGCTCGCGCCCAAGCCCGTGGACCTGGGGACCCGCTGCACGGTGTTCATGAACAGCCGCGTCAAGCAGGCCCAGAAGGAGGGCGCGTCCGTCGCGGACATCTCCGCGGGCCTTTCCTATTCGGTCATCAAGAACGCCCTGTTCAAGGTCATCAAGCTGCGCAAGGCGAGCGACATAGGGCAGAAGGTGGTGGTGCAGGGCGGCACGTTCAACAATGACGCCGTCCTGCGGGCCTTTGAGAAGGTCGCGGGTGTCAGCGCATATCGGCCCGACGTGGCCGGCCTGATGGGTGCCTACGGGTCCGCCCTCATCGCGCAGGACCAGTGGGAGGACCTGCGCCGCCCCAAGCCGGATGACCCGGACCAGAGCCTGCGCTTCGTGAAGAGCGGAATCGTGGGGCCTGACCAGCTGGATTCCTTCAAGGTGGACCTGGACCTTCGCCGCTGCGGCAAGTGCTCCAACAACTGCCTGCTCACGATAAATACCTTCTCGACCGGCCAGGGCGAGGACCGGAAGGTGCGCACCTTCGTCACCGGCAACCGCTGCGAGCGCGGCGCGGAGCTGGATGCGGCCGGCCATGTGATCGACGCAAGCAACAAGGCGGCCACGCAGGAGGACGAGGACGACGGCAGGAACCTGCCCAACCTCTTCGACTGGAAGTACCGGCGCCTGTTCCACTACGTGCCGCTCAAGAAGGAGGATGCCCCCATGGGCGAGGTGGGCATACCGCGCGTGCTGAACCTGTACGAGAACTACCCCCTCTGGTTCACCTTCTTCACCAAGCTGGGCTTCCGCGTCCGCCTGTCGCCCCGTTCCAGCCGCATGGTCTATGAGAACGGGCTGGAGACGATACCGTCCGAGTCCGTCTGTTACCCCGGCAAGCTGGCGCACGGGCACATCAAGAGCCTGATGGACATGGGCTGTTCCTTCATCTTCTACCCCTGCGCCCCCTACGAGAAGCTTGAGGATTCCGGCGCGGGCAACCACTACAACTGCCCGATCGTGACGAGCTATCCGGAGGTCCTGCGCAACAACGTGGACGAGCTCAGGCAGGATTCCTCCATATTGTTCCTGAACCCCTTCCTGCCGATCTTCGACCGGGAAGGACTTGCGGCCCGCCTCTACGAGGAGCTTTCTCCCCACTTCAAGCTGACCGCGGCCCAGGTGAAGGCCGCCGTCGATGCCGGCTGGGAGGAGCAGGAGAAGTTCAAGGCCGAGGTGCAGGAGAAGGGCGAGGAGGCCGTCGAGGAGATTATCCGCCGCGGTGCGAATGGAATCGTCCTGGCGGGCCGTCCCTACCACCTGGATCCGGAGATAAACCACGGAATTCCCGAGATGATCAGCGGGCTGGGGCTTGCGGTCTTCACCGAGGATTCGGTTGCGCACCTGGGCAGCATCGAACGGCCCCTGCGCATCGTGGACCAGTGGGTGTACCACAACCGCCTTTACCGTGCCGCGTCGTTCGTGACGGGGATGCCCAACCTGGAGCTGGTGCAGCTGACCTCGTTCGGATGCGGACTCGACGCGGTGACGAGCGACCAGGTGGACGAGATAATGAAGGCCAAGAGCCGCACCTACACGCTCATCAAGATAGACGAGGTGAACAACCTCGGTTCGGTCAGGATCCGCATTCGGAGCCTGATTGCGGCGGTCAAGGCCAGGCTGCGGAACCGGACGAGCCTGCCGGTGAAGTCCTCCGCCTACCGGAGGCAGATATTCACCAAGGAGATGAAGTATTCCCACACGATACTCTGTCCCCAGATGAGTCCGATTCACTTCCGCCTGGTGCAGAAGGCCTTCCAGTATTCGGGATACAACCTGGTCCTGCTCGGCTCCGTCGATCCCAAGGCGGTGGACATAGGACTCAAGTACGTGAACAACGATGCCTGCTATCCGTCCATATTGATCGCCGGGCAGATGATCGCCGCCTTGCAGAGCGGCAAGTACGACCTGAACAACACGAGCCTTCTGATTACGCAGACGGGCGGCGGCTGCCGGGCCACCAACTACATCGGCTTCATCCGCCGGGCCTTGAACGACGCGGGGCTGAGCCACGTTCCGGTGGTCTCCTTGAGCGCGCAGGGCCTGGAGAAGAATCCCGGCTTCAAGCTCACGCCCTTCCTGATTTCCCGGTCCATGCGGGCCGTGATGGTGGGCGACGTGCTCATGCGCTGCCTGTACCGCGTCCGCCCCTACGAGGCCGTGCCGGGAAGCGCGAACGCCCTCTACGAGAAGTGGAGCGGCCGGGCGGAGATAGTCCTGAAGAACGTGAACGTGTTCAGCTACCACAAGCTTATCCACGGAATCATAAAGGACTTTGACACGTTGCCCCTCCTGCCGATAAAGAAGCCGAGGGTCGGCGTTGTCGGCGAGATATTGGTCAAGTTCCATCCGACTGCGAACAACAGGATCGTCGAGACCATCGAGGGCGAGGGCGCGGAGTGCGTCATGCCGGATCTGGCCGACTTCCTCTTCTATGCCTTCAGCAACGGAATTTTCCGCCACGAGAAGCTTGCCTTCCCCAGGCGGACGGAGGCCGTCGCCCGCTTCCTGGTCTGGTTCCTGGAGCGCTACCGGACCTTCCTTAAGATGGAGCTGCGCCGGAGCCGCCGCTTTGAGCCTCCGACCATCATCTACTCCCTGATGAAGGGGGTGGACGACATTGTTCAGCTCGGTAACATAACCGGTGAAGGATGGTTTTTGACAGCGGAGATGGTGGAGCTGATAAAGGGCGGCGTGTCGAGCATCGCCTGCGTGCAGCCC
>CAMJAJ010000026.1 GCA_946403565.1 uncultured Treponema sp.
CGACATTGTCCAGCTTGGTAACATAACCGGTGAAGGATGGTTTTTAACGGCAGAGATGGTGGAGCTGATAAAGGGCGGCGTGTCGAGCATCGCCTGCGTGCAGCCCTTTGCCTGCCTGCCGAACCATGTCACTGGAAAGGGCATGATCAAGGAGCTTCGCCGCCGCTATCCGGGTACGAACATATCCGCGATAGACTTTGATCCCGGCTCCAGCGAGGTGAACCAGCTGAACCGCCTGAAGCTGCTTTTGAGCAATGCTCCTGCGGGACGGCATCCCGACGAGGGTGACGACGGGCTCATCCACAACCGCGATGGAAGCGTGGTCAAGCCTGAGGTCCGCCTTGCCGAGGGGGGGAGCGGTTTTGCCGACCCCGAGCCGGTCAGCGAGAACGAGATTCCCGCCACCGGGACTTGATGATGGATTTTGGGGACGCCGGGAAAAGCCGCGGGACGGTTTTATCCGGCATGTCCTGTATACCTTGGAGATGAAATGAAACAGAAACTGTTGCCTTTGTTTGCATTGCTGCCGCTTTTTGCTACGCTGCCGGCCTTCGCGGGATTCAGCAGCTACGGTATTCCCGATTCGTCCGAGATACGGGGCGAGATAAGCTCCGCCTGGTTCGAGGCTCCCCTTGCGCTCGTCAATGCCAAGAATGCGGAGACCTACGACGATGGCGCCGGACACAGCTTCCAGGTCAGGGTCGAGGATGACGGTGCGTTCTCCAAGGTCATCGTTGCCCCCCGTTCCATGATGAGCGTGGACTACATAAAGGGCGACCAGACGCAGCGGGTGGAGACCGCCGTCTACAAGGAAGGAAGCGCCGGGACCTGGGTGCTCTACCGCGATGCCAAGAGCGGTAAGCCTTCCAAGATACGGATCTACTTCAATGCCGACTCGGCCCTGTACCTGGAGCTCCGCAACGGCGAGAACAAGACCTATGCGGATATGGTCCTGTACGGCTGCTACATGGTTCGCTCCGTTCCGCTCGGCGTCCGTTTTAAGAAGCTCTACACCATGTCCTTTGACTCCATACAGGCCCTGACCCGGAAGTCCCTGCCCTGGGACTCCGTGAAGGTCGTTCCCGGCCAGTACCATCCGGTCCTCCAGATGGCGGCGGTCATACGCAGCTGCCTGCCCCGCATCGTCGACACCCATGATGCCGCCTACAACGAGGAGGGCAAGCTCTATTCAATCCAGCTGAACGAGCCGCTGGATTTGAGCGAGGAGGCCATACAGAAGGATCCTTCCCTGGAGGGCGCGAAGATCGCTGTTGATTCTGGAAAGGGGCTTGCCCTGAGCGCGGCCGGCTTTGTCAAATGGGTCGCCGACGGCATCGTGGAGCCTGCCACCGGAAGCTATACGAACCTGGGCAACATGGTCTCCCCGACCGTGAACTACAGCAGCCTCGGCAAGAAGGGGGTCATTTCGCAGTCCTGGAACCTGTCGCTGACGCTGGACTGCTGCCGCAACCTTGCCGTGGATGCGCTGAACGCTCGCTCTACCAAGCGGAGCTACCGCTACAAGATGGGCGCGAGCGACGAGACCGGGGTCGACGTGACCGTGGAGCCCTTCGTCTCCGACATCGTGGAGGACGGCGAGCTCCGTTCGGTGGGCTACATCAAGGACACGGGCTATTCCATCATCGAGCTCAAGTCCCTCCTGTACGTGCTGGCCGTCACCGAAAGCCAGTACATTTACTTCGGTGCCATAAAGAGCTATGCCAAGGATGGCAGCTCCGGCTCCGTGTTCAACAACTGCGCGGTGCTGATGCCCTACTTTGATGACAAGGGCTGCTTTGACTGCATCGTGTTTGAGCAGGGAAAGGAATATACGCTGGACAGGTTCATAGAGCTGCATGACGCTTCCTATGTGCACCTGGACCGGGTGAAGTCAACCGACTACTTCCAGCCGTTGGTCAAATAGCCTCGGCAGGACGACAAGGATAGAGAGATGCCGGATATAAAGGATTCATTTCAGTCGTTGGTGGCCCTGGCTCTGAACGAGTTCAAGGCCGGTAATGCGTTGGGCGGAGATGCGGTTTCCCCGTCCCTGGTCAGGGTGGAGACCCCGCCGAAGCCCGAGATGGGGGACCTGGGCGTTCCGATGTTCCCGTTCGCAAAGACCTTCCGCATGGCTCCCCCCGCAATCGCCAAGGGGGTCGCCGACATTATCGCCGCTTCCCATGCGGAGGAGCTTGTAAAGATCGGCACCATCCTTGCGGTCGGTCCCTACGTCAACGTGAAGCTCGACAAGTCCAGTGCGGGGGCGGGAATCCTTTCCCTCATCATGTCGCAGGGAGACGGCTACGGCTCCTTCGACAAGGAGGGCAGGAGGCCGCTGGAAGGCCGCAAGGTCATGGTGGAGTACTCCAGCCCCAATACGAACAAGCCCCTGCACCTGGGGCACATGCGGAACGACGCGCTCGGCGAGAGCGTTTCCCGGATCCTGAAGAAGGCCGGGGCGGAGGTGTTCCGCACCAACATCATCAACAACCGGGGCATCCACATCTGCAAGTCCATGCTCGCATACCGGCTTTTCCACGAGGAGAAGGGGGATACCCCGGAGTCGCTGGGAATAAAGGGCGACCACTTCGTGGGCCAGTGCTATGTCGAGTTTGACAAGTGGTCCAAGGAGCATCCGGAGGCCCAGGAGCAGGCGGAGGAGATGCTCGTCAAGTGGGAGGCCGGAGACGCGGACATCCGCGCCCTGTGGGAGAAGATGAACGGCTGGACCCTTGCGGGTGTGCAGGAGACCTACGACAGGACGGGCGTCGGCTTTGAGAAGCTCTACTTTGAGAGCGACACCTACCTCTTGGGCAAGGAGATCATACAGAAGGGTCTGGACAAGGGCGTGTTCTTCGTTGCTGACGACGGTTCAACCCGCATAGACGTGACCGAGGCCGTCGGCAAGGCCCAGGACGGAAACGCCCAGACCAAGGTCCTGCTCCGCAAGGACGGAACCTCCGTCTACATCACGCAGGACCTGGGGACGGCCGTGAAGCGGCACGAGGACTGGCCCTACAACCAGATGGTCTACGTCGTCGCGAGCGAGCAGATTTACCACTTCAAGGTGCTGTTCTATATACTCAGGAAGCTCGGCTACGAGTGGACGGACAAGCTGTACCACCTGAGCTACGGCCTGGTGAACCTGCCTTCCGGCCGCATGAAGAGCCGGGAGGGGACGGTCGTCGATGCGGACGACCTGATTGACAGCCTGCATGCCGACGCGCTCAAGGCGATTGAGGAGCGGGGCAGGGAAGAGGATGTCGGGGATGCCGACGAGGTGGCCGAGAAGGTCGCCCTTGCGGCCCTCCATTACTACCTCCTGCAGGTGGCCCCGGTCAAGGACATGATGTTCGACCCGGCGGCCAGCCTCTCCTTCACGGGCAACACGGGCCCCTACCTCCAGTACATGGGGGCGAGGATCGCCTCCATACTGCGCAAGGCCGCCGAACAGGGGCTGGATGCTGCCTCTAAGGATGCGGACCTGTCCCTGCTGACCCATGAGAGCGAGTGGGCCCTGATCAAGGACCTGCAGCTCTTCCCCGAGCTTGTCGCCAAGGCCGCCAATTCCCTGGACCCCAGCATCGTGGCGGCCTACCTCTACGATGTCTGCAAGGACTTCTCGGCCTTCTACCGCGACTGTCCGATTGTCGGGGAGGCCGAAAAGAACAGGCCGCTCGCGCTCGCCAGGCTGGTCCTTGCCAGCTGCACGCTGACGGTGCTGAAGAACGCCATGGAGCTTGTCCTGGTGCCCTACCTGGACAGGATGTGATGCCTGAGTGCACGACGCTTAGCTATGACCGGTCTGAATATATTCGGGCCGGTCATTGACATTTTCGGCTATTTCATTACAATATAGATGCATATCCGAGTCAGTTCCAAAAGTCGGTGGACCGGTGGAGCAGGCTCATCCATGTCTTGCAACTAATGCTGCGTTGTCGGATTGGCTACAAGGAATCCGGCTTCGTCGCATGGTAATATACTATTGAAAGGAGTAAGTTATGGCACTTACGAAAGAGAATTCAGCCTCCATCATCAGCAGGTTTGGAGCAAATGACAAGGACACGGGCAACACGAAGGTTCAGATTGCCCTTTTGACGGAGCGGATCAAGCAGCTCACTGAGCATTCAAAGAGGTTCCCCAAGGATGCGACCGCAAAGCGCGCCCTCCTCAAGGATGTCGGCCAGCGCAGGCGGCTGATGCGGTACTATCAGAGGAAGGACCTCGATGCCTACCGCCAGCTGATTAAGGACCTGGGACTCCGCAAGTAGTATCTCAATTTTTGAGGCGGCAGGAATCTTTCTGATGGTTCCTGCTGCCTTTATGTTTTTTAGACGGAAAGAAAGAAGAAGGAAAGAAAGGAAAGAATGGTACAGAGAGTAACAAAGAAAATCGGAAACGGCGAGCTGGTTCTTGAGACCGGCAAGATTGGCAAGCAGGCCAACGGCTGCGTCTACGCCCAGTTCGGTGGCACGGTCGTCATAGCGACGGTCTGCGCCTCCAGTTCTGTCACCGAGGGAATGGATTTCGTTCCCGTCACGGTGGATTACAATGAGAAGTTCTATGCCGCCGGAAAGATTCCCGGTGGATTCGTAAAGAGGGAAGGTAGGCCCAAGGACAAGGAGATTCTCGTCAGCCGCCTGATTGACCGTCCCATGAGGCCGCTTTTTGAGCCCAGCTTCGGTCGCGAGATTCAGATCGTTCCTACCTGTGTTTCTGCTGATGGCGTGAACCCGCCGGACATCCTTGCGGTCATAGCAGCTTCTGCTGCGGTTACGATTAGCGACATTCCCTTCCACGGGCCGGTCGCCGGTGTCCGCGTTGCCTATATCGATGGCGAATATGTGTTGAATCCGACCTACGAGCAGCTCAAGAAGGCTGCCCTGGAGATTGTCGTTGCCGGAACGAAGGACGGCTTTACGATGGTCGAGGGCGGTGCCAACGAGGCGACCGAGGACGTGATGCTCGGCGCGCTCGCGAAGGCCCAGGACTTCATCCGCGACATGTGCCTCCTCCAGGAGGAGCTGCAGAAGCTCGCCGGAAAGGAGAAGCTGCCCCTCGCCCCGCTCGACATAAAGCTCGAGAACGCCGACAAGATTGAGGCCGAGGCCACCCCGCTGATGCAGCAGGCCTGTTTCCAGAAGGGCAAGATGACCCGCGGAAACGCCGTGGAGGCGGTCAAGAAGCAGGTCGCCGCGAACTACGCGGAGCAGCTTGCCGACCCCGTCCAGGCCAACCTCTTCTCAAAGCTCTTTGACGATATCCAGTACAGGCTGCTCCGCTCCAGCATTCTGGAGAAGGGCCTCCGCATTGACGGACGTGGAACGGAGGACATCCGCCCCATCACCTGCGAGGTGAACGTCCTGCCCCGCCCGCACGGAAGCGCGCTCTTTACCCGCGGCGAGACCCAGTCCCTGGCTGTCACGACCCTCGGTACCGCGATGGACGAGCAGGAGTTTGACGACATTGAGGGCAACAGGAGCGAGCACTTCATCCTGCACTACAACTTCCCGCCCTATTCTGTCGGCGAAGTCGGCAAGCTCACCACGGGCCGCCGCGAGATCGGTCACGGCAACCTTGCCCGCCGTTCACTTGCCCCGATGGTCCCCAGCAGGGAGGAGTTCCCCTATACCATCCGCGTGGTCTCCGAGATAATGGAGTCCAACGGTTCTTCATCACAGGCCTCCACCTGCGGCGGCTGTCTCTCCCTTCTTGCTGCCGGTGTCCCCATGAAGAAGATGGTCGCTGGAATCGCGATGGGACTGATTACCGACGGCCCCCAGTACAAGAAGTATGCGATCCTGAGCGATATCCTTGGTGAGGAAGACCACCTCGGCGACATGGACTTCAAGGTCGCCGGAACCCGCGACGGAATCACCGGCTTCCAGATGGACATCAAGATTGCCGGCGTTTCCATGGAGATCATGAAGAAGGCCCTTGACCAGGCCAAGCGCGGACGCAACCACATCCTGGACATAATGGAGAAGTGCATCTGCAAGCCGCAGCCGATTTCCAGCTATGCGCCGAAGATCGTCAGCCTGAAGATTCCGGTGGACAAGATCGGTGCGCTGATTGGACCCGGCGGAAAGAACGTCAAGGCCCTCTGTGCCCAGTTTGGAGTCACGATAAACACCGACGACGACGGAACCGTGACCATCTACGGCAAGACCGGAAAGGCTGCCGATGATGCGAAGGGAGCCGTCAAGGCAATCTGCGAAGATCCGGAGCCCGGAACGATTTATCAGGGAACGGTCAAGCGGATTATGGACTTCGGTGCGTTCGTCGAGATCCTTCCCGGCAAGGAAGGCCTCTGCCACATCTCCAAGCTTTCACGCGGCCGCGTGGAGCGGGTCACGGACGTGCTCAAGGAGGGCCAGGTCATCCCCGTCAAGCTGCTTGAGGTGGACAAGATGGGCAGGCTGAACCTTTCCTATATCGACGCCCTTGAGGACCAGGGACGGAAGTAAGGCGAGTCAGTTTTGACCGCAATGGCGGCCTCCATCTGGAGGCGGCCAGAAAAAAAGCCCGGCAAAAGCCGGGCTTTTTTGTTTCTGTGGCAGGCCGTTCACGAGGGCCTGTTTTGGGGCGGCCGAATCGCACTGTTTCGGTTTGTGCGTCGTACGGCCGGGAAACCCGTCTTTATGGCCGGGCACCTATTCCAGTGCGTCCAGCTCGGAGGAGGCGGCCTGTATCTGCTTTGTCGCGCTGTTGATCTCCGCCGTGGAGACCTTGAAGCTGGAGATGCTCTCGTTTATCTGGTTGAGCGTGCTCGTAATCTCCTCGAACGAGCTGGCCTGCCGTTCGATGTTCCCCCGTATCTTCCCTGCACGCTCGGCATTCTCCTCCGCCGCCTGCATGATGTCCTGGAGGTGCTGCTCAAGCTCCTTGGACATGGCGGTCTCGGTCTCGATGAGCCGCGTCGTGTTCTCGGAGGAGGAGGAGAGGGCCGCGGACGCGTCCTTCAGGTCCTTGATGTGCCGCTGGATCTCCTTGATGCTGTTCACGACGCTGTCGGCCAGTCGCTTGATTTCGGACGACACGATGTGGAAGTTCTTGCCCGCCTTGCCTGCGCCCACGGCCTCCAGCTCCGCGTTGAAGGCGATGATCCTCGTCTGGCTCGCGATGTCCTCGATGATGTTCATCACGTTGTCTATGCTGTTCGCCTGCTTGGCGAGGCTCTTCACGCACTCTATGATGGTCTTGTTGGAGTTGCCGATCCGGTCTATCTGCTCGAGGTTCTCGCTGACCGAGCCGAGCGACGTGCCCATCTGGCTGGCCATAGCCTCGCAGCCCGAGGCCATGGCCTCCACCTTTCCCTTTATGTTTCCGATGGAGGAGTTCATGGTCTGGACGGTGGCGTTTATCTCGGTGACGCTTGAGTTCTGCTCGTTGGCGGTCGCCTGGAGCTCTTCGGCGATGGCCCCGAGGTTGTTGGACGTCTCCAGGATTTTGGAGCTGATGGACTTTATGTGGGAGATGAGGGAGGTGAACCCCCGTGAGGTTTCGTTGACCAGATGGTTGCTGTACTGCAGGGAGTCAAAGAGGTTCGTCTCTATGTAGAACGAGGGGTCCTTTTCGGTGATTATCTCCTCCAGCCGTTCCCCCATGCTGTCTGCGAAATTGCAGAGCTTGTTCCTGAAGAGGAAGCAGAGCTTCAGGTAGAACGAGGCGTTTATCACCGTGATGATGATGTTGCGGGCGATGATGCTGAAGCGGTCGGCATCCGTGACGACGTACCTCGCGAAGTACTGCTGCGACATCATGTAGGCCACGATTGTTATGTAGATCCAGGGGACGATGAGGTAGATCAGGCAGCGGAGGCCCAGCGACATGCCGAACGACTTCTTTTCCGCGACCAGCGACGCGTCGATTCCCTCCTTGACGAGCCGCTGGGCGTAGCCGCTGCATACGTCCTCGGAGTAGCTCTGGGCGATTATGGCGGCGGCATAGCCTCCGAAGACGCATCCGATGAAGGAGATGATGACGACGACCCACTGGAACCTGAGCCCTGGCACGAAACGGTAGCCGAGGGCGAGCAGCATCGCGCAGGTGAAGAAGAAGATGTAGGTCTGGATGGCCTTCTTTATCGGGAATTCCGCGATCTCCAGGTACAGGGCCGTCCTGCCCTGCTCGTCGTGTATGATTCCTTTCTCCCAATCCTGTATGTCCTTCGTTATCTTCTTCGTGAGGATCACGTTCGTCAGGGGGGAGATGATGAATTCGGCGGCCATGGTGATTACCCCTGCGACGACGAATGCCAGCGGCAGCTGGTTCGGCTTGATGATGAGGAAAAGGATGGAATAGATGAATATCAAGACGGCGCAGACCAGGTTCGGCAGCATGCCCCGCTTGTAGATGATCTTGTCGAATGGAAGGTCCTGCTTTTTCATTTGCTACCCCCGTTGTTCAGATTTGCGTTTCCTGCCATGCCCAAGTTCATGGCGCTCTTGTTCAGCTCGCCGGACGCCTTGACAAGCTCGGACGCAGAAATCGTGAAGTGCCGTATTCCCGTTCCAATCTGGGTAAGGGTGTCCTGTATCTGCCCGAACGAAACGGCCTGGTTCTTGACCATTTCCTTGATCTCCTTTGTCGCCGCCGCGTTCAGGACCGAAAGCTCGTTCACGCTCTTGAAGGAGTCCTCGATGGACCGGGACAGCTCCAGACCGCGGTTTATCTCGTCCGTGTTCGAGACCGAATACTTCAGCAGCAGCTCCTCGGTGGACTCGATCTGCCGTATATGGTTCTTTATCTGCTTGGTGCTGTCCGCTATGCTGTTGGCGAGCCTGCGCGTCTCAAGCGCGACGTTCAGGAAGCTCTTCTCGCCGTCGTTGATTCCGGAGGACTCGAGCTCCGTGTTGAACGCGATGATCTTGGTCTGCTCCGCAATCGAGTTTATCAGGTTGACGATTTCCCAGATGGAGGAGACCTTCTGCTGCAGCTCCTTTATGCTGTCGAGCGTGTAGTTGTTGGAACGCTCTATCTCCTGCATGTTCGAAAGCGTCTCCCGCATGATGGCCGCACTGGAGCTCATGCCGTCGGATGCTGCCTGCGCCGAGTCGGCCACGTCGTTCGCCGTCTCCTCGGCCGAGGCAGCCACCTCGTTTGCCAGCGTGTCTATCTTCTCGGACAGGTCCTTGTTCTCCCGCATGCCCACGATGATTCCTTCGTTCTTGCTGGACTGGTTCTCCGCGTTCTTCTCCGTCTCGTCCGAAATCTTTGCGAGCGAGGCCGAGGAGTCCCGTATCATGTTTGCGATGGATACGGAGTCCGAAATCATCGACTGGAATTTCATTATCAGGGAGTTCACCTGGTAGATGTTGTAGGAAAGTTCGTCGCCCAGGTCGCTGGAAAGGACGATGCCTCCGGTGAAGTGCGAGTTCTTGAGGGTGTCGAGTCCCTCGATGGACTTCCTGTTCTTGTCCATGAAGTTCAGGAAAAAGATGAGTATCTGCGCGCACATGATGATTGCGTTCAGCAGGGAGGTGCATTTTATGCGCCAGCCCCACATCGCGGTGATTCCCAGGAAGGGGTTCCTTCCGGCCGGGAGCGATGAGGTGGCGTCCGCTGCCCGCTCGCGGACCTCGGGGACGGGGACCTGAGAAATCTGCCCGATTCCCTGGCCCAGGCTGCTGACAGGTTGCAGCATAGAGGATGCCAGCTGTGTCATACCCAGAATACCGGCAATGGTAAGATTTGTTAAATAACCAAGCATCAGTCCGGCGATTCCGATGATGGCAAGGGTAATAATCGGCTCAATCATTGTACTGATCACACCGAGCAGATTGTATTTTGTATTCAAGCTTGCAAAGGTTCTGTCCCTG
>CAMJAJ010000027.1 GCA_946403565.1 uncultured Treponema sp.
CGTGCTTGAGCTATTACTCGACGAAACCGAACACTACGGCGGAACAAGACGAGGGGCAATAAACTATGACCTGCTGAAGGACTCTATGAACTGGAGCGGCGACAGCAGCGTGCTTGCGATGCTGATCCGGAACGGCGGCGACCCCTGTGCGTGCGACGAAGACGGCGATTCCCTGCTGCACGGCATCTACCGGCATGTTCCCGCATTCGAGGCGAAGTGCGACCTCCTTCTGAAGCAGGGCCTGCACATCAACGGGAAGAACCCCATGGGGGTGACAGCCCTGCACAGTGTCACGGAGTTCGGAGATGCCGGGCAGATGGCCCACCTTATCAGACGGGGGGCGGACGTGAACGCCAGGAACGGCTTTGGGCTGACGGCCCTGCATATCGCCGTGCAGCAGGAGGACGAGGAGAAGGTGCGCCTGCTGCTGGAAAACGGAGCCGACAGGGATGCGCGGGATGCGAACGGCTATGTGCCGCTCCACTTTGCCCTGCACAGTTTCCCGGTGTTCAGCTGTCTGCTTGCGTATGGTGCGGACATACAGGCAAAGACCGCCGACGGCGAGTCGCTGCTTGATCTGCTGGAGCTTGGCCCCTACATCGACTGCACCGTGGACGTGCTTAAAAACAGCGGCAAGCTTGTGTGCTATGGCGCGGGCTTCATGGAAAAGTTCAAGAACGAACAGAGGATTTACGAGCTGCTGACCGCCTCGAAGGTAAGCCGCTGCTTCCGTCCGAAGGGCTTCAAAGAGAACTGGTTTTCCGACCGTCTTGCTGCATGGAATTTCATCCGCTCGCAGGACGGGCTGTTTGTCGATGTGATGACAAAGCCCCTCGACTTGCTTGCGGACAGGCTTGCGCTTGCGGACAACCTGCTCAGGCGGGATGACGACGGCAACAGCCTGCTGCACTGTTCCGTCCTGAACCCGGACATATCGGTCAGCAGGTACCTGCTGGACCAGGGGCTCGGGGCCAACCTGCGGAACGATGAGGGAGAAACGCCGCTGCTTGTCGCCGCCCGCTATGCCTCCGGCAAAAAAGTGCTGCAGCTCCTGCTGGAATACGGGGCGGATATGACGGCCTGTGACAATGACGGCAACGGTGTCCTGCACTGCGCCGCGGTCAATCCCTGTGAGGACATGGCGGAGTATCTGCTGGATTCAGGCTGCGGCAGGGACACGCGGAACGCGCAGGGCTTTCTGCCGATAGGAAGGGCTGCGGCCTGGAATCCCAATCCGATTGTCTTCTGTACCTTTGCATTCAAGGCAACGATGGAGGAATTGGAACGGAGCTATTTCGACGGCATGAACTACGTCCCGGCCGGGCTGATTCTTTTTGCCTGCAACAAATTCTGTTCGACCACGGTCCTGCGTTTCCAGGCGGTCGACCGGGAGAATTGTGATTACGAGAAGATTGCCTCGTGGGGCAAACAGTGGCTTCCTTCCCAGTATGAGGACGAACAGGCCAGCTCCTTTATGGCCGACTACGTCAATGACGAGGGACTGCAGACGGAGCAGCTGGACAGCGCCCTTGCGTTCGCTTCCGGCAATGACAATCCCAAGCTGCCGGTCCTCTGGGCCAGGCTTGGCGGGAATCTGTCGCAGACGAACGGCGACGGGGAAACCGTCCTTGCCGTGCTGAAAGGGCGGGACGACTGGAAGTACATCCAGAGGCAGCTGCAGAAGCACGGGCTGATCGATAAGGCCGACAAGATTATTCGGATTGGGCGGTAGGGGCGGTTCCGTCAGCTTTGTTTATAAAAACCGCCGGAGGCGGGTTTTGAGGGATGCCCTTCACGTTTCTCCGTTTTTTCCTGTTTTTTCCCCGAACGCGTCCGTTTTACACCAATATGTTTATGACGGTGTTGCTAAAGCTGTCCTGGCGGCGGCCAAGGCTTCCCGCATCCTCTAAAAACCGCTGGAACCCACAACGAAGTTTCAAGTGAAGCGAGTTTTTAGAGGTACCCATAATTCTATCCTGAGGAGTTACGATTATGAACGAGACGCTTCTTACTTCGCTTGAGTGCGCGCTTAAACTGGAGAACATGGAGATGTTCGATACCGTCATGAAGTCGATGGTGAACCTGAAGGATGAGGACAGGGGCGATATGCTCACGGCGGTCGCCGCAAACGCCCGGTCTGCTGGGTTCCTTCAGAAGGCCATCCAGTCGGACAAGGACTTGGCCTACAAGGACGAGGATGGAAACACCCTGCTCCACTATGCTGCATGCTCGGACCACCCGGAGGCGGTCAAGTTTTTCATCGCCAAGGGGCTTGACCTGGAAGCGCGTGGCCTTAAGGGTGCAACGCCGCTGTGCATTGCGGCACGGGATTCCGGCAACGTGCAGGTCGCCGAGGCCCTGCTTGAAGCCGGGGCGGACCTGAATGTCCGGGCCTTCGGCGGAGAAACACTCCTCATAACGGCGGCGGGCTGCAATCCCAACGTGGAGATGACGAAATTCTTCCTGGACAAGGGGCTCAGCCTACGTGACCGTGACGAGGATGGCTTTACCCCCCTCTTGAATGCCGCCATGTGGCAGTCGAATGACGAAGTAATCTCCCTTCTCATCGACGCGGGGGCAGACCTCATGGACAAGGACAAGCATGGCAACACGGCTTACCACCTTGCGGCCATGAATCCCAGTCCGTCCGCTGCAAACTTTATCAAGGAAAGCTTCCTTACGTCGGAGCGAAACGACGACGGCGACAGCTGTCTGGATGTTGCGCTCCGCAAAGCGAGGAGCGTTGATGTCCTGAATGTCTACCTTGAGCAGATGCGGGAGGAGTACGTCATGCGCGCCAGTACGAACGGGAACCCGGAGATCCTTGAGGCGCTGATTCAGGCGGGCTATCCGGCTAACGTGGTTGATGGTGACGGCATGAGCGCGATGATGCTTGCCGCAAAGGTGCAGGAGGATCCTGCCATAATCAAGATGCTTGTCTACCACAAGGCCATCTGGAACAACCGGGACAGCAAGGGCAGGACGGTCCTCCATTACGCCGCCGCCAATTCCTGCCCGGCAGTCTACGAGCTGATGAACCGGACTGAATTGTTCAAGGAGCTTGTGGACGTGGAAGACTTCCTTGGCCACAAGGCGGAATACTACCGCGCCCATCAGGACGAGTTCTAGCACGCCGCCGGTTGCCGGATTCCGGCGGGGCGGGCGGCATGGGGCGGGGCAGGCGGCATGGGCAGGGCTTCATTGCGGATGGCCTGGTGGGGTATGTCCGCCTGCCTACGCAGGCGGGTTCAGTCTTTGGACCGCCTGAAGAATTTGCCGATGATGGCCTTGGACTGCAGGACGTTTATGAATGCGTCCGGGTCGGTCAGGCGGATGGCCTTTTCCAGACGGCCGGACTCGGAGCTGGACACGACGGAATACAGGAGGCTCCGTTCCTTGCCGGAGTACAGGCCCGTTCCCGTGAAGAGCGTCGCGTCATGGTTCGTCTGCGACCGTATCACGCCGTACACCTCGGCCGGTTTGGACGTGATGATGAGCAGGGTGGTCTTTGCGTACTTCTTGTACATGAAATCAATCGCCTGCGTGGAGGTGTACTGGAATATGATTGAATACAGGGCCGCGTCCCAGCCGAACAGGATTCCCGCGATGCAGAGGACGATGCAGTTGAACGCGAGGATGATGTTCCATGCGGACCGGCCCGTCCGTTCGGCGATGTAGATGGCGATGAAGTCCGTTCCGCCCGATGAGCTTTCCGCGAAGAGGCAGAGGCTGACCGCAAGGGCGTTCAGAATTCCCCCGAACACGGCGCACAGGATCTTGTCATCCGTGAGCGTGATGTAGGGGAGTAAGTCCGCCGCCAGTCCCGACACGACGATGAGCACGCATGACAGGACCGTGAACTTTTTACCGATGAAGCGGAAGCCGATTATGATGGGAATCGCGTTGAGCGCGTAGGTCAGCACGGAATAGGGGAGCGAGACACCCAGGAAGTCCTTGCAGGATTTCTGTATGAGCAGGGCGACACCGGCGAAGCCTCCGGGAAAGAGGGATGCGGAATGTACGAAGGTGTTGATGTTGAACGCGAATATCAGGCTCGCGGCAAGGATAAGCAGCAGGCGCAGCGGCACCGGCTGCCTTTGCTCGAATTTCTCCATACGCTATCCTAGCAGAATTCAGTACGGAATACAAGGGCGGAGACCGACTGGATTTTGACTTCACGGGAAAAAACTATGCAGCCGCCTGTGGACTGGGCAGCCCGTCCTTGATTTTTCCCTTGCATAATTGGTTGATTTTCCATATATTTAACCGTAAATATATAAACGAAACATGACCCGGAGTTTTGCCTGTGCTGCGGCAGAGGCAGGGTCCTTTGGAGGCACACTACTATGGAAGAAACTGCGAACCTCGGATATGCGGCCGAGCGCGAGAGCGAGCAGCGTAAGTTCCTGACGGGAACCTACGGCTGGATGACGGTTGCCCTGCTGATAAGCGCGGCCTCGGCCTTCATCACGGCCAACAGTTACCCCCTGCTCAAGTTCATCTTTACCAGCTGGCACTACTGGGTGCTGATAATCGGGGAGCTTGCCCTGGTCTGGTGGCTGTCCGCCTCCATCCGCAAGATAAGCCTTGCGACGGCGATAGCGGGCTTTTTGGCCTATTCGGTCATAAACGGCATGACGCTCGCGAGCATCTTCTTCGTGTACTCCGGGCAGTCGCTCGCCATCGTGTTCGTGTCCTCCGCGGCCATGTTCGCGGGAATGGCCCTCTACGGCCTTCGGACGGGGAGCAATTTGTCCGGCTACGGCCGCTACCTGATCATGGCGGTCTGGGGCATCCTCATTGCCTCGCTCCTGAACCTGCTGTTCAAGTCCAGCGGGCTGACCTTCCTCATCTCCGTCGTGTCGGTCGCGGTCTTCGCGGGCCTTACCGCCTACGACAGCCAGAAAATGCTCGCCCTCTCCGAAAATGCTGACGGCAGCGAGGCTTTCCGCAAGGTTGCCATACTGGGCGCGTTGGAACTGTACCTGGATTTCATCAATATGTTCCTTGCCCTCCTGCGCATCTTTGGCAGGAGGCGCTAGTCTTTTTAGCCGTGCTTTTTTACTGGCTTGCAGGAATCTCAGTGGTGCTACGCACCACTGAGATTCTTGAGGAGAATCCAGTTTCAAAAGTCCGCTGGACTTTAGTCCGTCAGACGTTAGTCTGCTTGGACTTTTGAAACTGCCTCTTTTCCCTCCCCGTGACCCGGGGACTTATCGATAGCGGCCTGTACTGCGGTGCAGGCCGGTTCTGTCCATAAACATTTTTCTGTTTTTCCCCGAAAACGGCCTCGTTTTCACTAAGTACTGGTAAGGGAGCCTCTCCCAAAGGTCGTCACTGACTTTTGAAAGCGGCTCAAAAGCTTGCATCTACAGGAGGACTGTATGGCTGACATCTATGGAAGCATGGGACGGGTGATGGTCAACATCATGAATGTCATTTCCCATCTGAGGGACAATGCCCTCGTCGCGGTGAAAAGCGATTTTCTCTTCAAGCATTCCCTGCAGGAAATGTCGAAGTTTCTCGGCACCGGCCAAAACGAAACGGCCCTGTTCTGCTGCCTCTTCTACGGGTACATAAGCATGAACGAAAGGCCCGTGGGCGTCACGGACCTGTGCGATCTGCTGAAAATGCCGCCGCTCCGCATCCTCGAATTCCGTGAGCAGATTGAGGCGCTTGAAAGCCTCGGCTTCATCACGTCGGAGGCAGCGGTGGAACACAATGCCTTCGCGCGCGCCTACCGCATTCCCGAATGTGTGATCGAGGCAATCATCGCGGGGGACGAGAAGCAGCTCAAGAAGCGGCTCCGGAGCAAGGACCCCGACCTGACCTACCCAGAGGACATCACCGAAAAGGAGCTGTTCTATCCGGATGAGATCCGGCAGGACGTCGCCTCCCTGTTCACCTACCTGGACAAGGACAAGTTCACGGCAATCAGGCAGCGGCTTGTCGAGAACAAGATGGGCAAGGGGGTGTGCATCATGCTCCACGGCGACAGCGGGACCGGCAAGACGGAGACGGTCTACCAGCTGGCCAGGAAGACCGGCCGCGTGGTCTACCATGTGGACATCGGCGCGACAATCAGCCAGTGGATCGGCGGCACGGAACAGAACCTTGCGGCCATCTTCAAGAAATACGCGCGCATCTGCGAACAGGCGGAAAAGCGCGGGGAAAACATCCCCATCCTGCTGTTCAACGAGGCGGACGCGCTGTTCGGCAAACGGACCCAGCAGGCTTCCCAGGCGGCCGAGGTCCAGGAGAACCACATACAGGCCATGCTGCTCGACAGCATTGAGCAGCAGGAGGGGATCCTCATCGTCACCACCAACATACCGGGCTTCTTTGACAAGGCCTTTGAGAGGCGCTTCCTTTTCAAGATCAAGTTCGAGAAGCCTGACCTGGAGATGAAGAAGAAGATCTGGAGCAGCAAGGCCCGCTGGCTGGAAGGCCGGTCGGTCGACTATCTGGCCTCCAGCTACGCGCTGAGCGGGGCGGAGATAGACAACGTGCTGCGCAAGGCGACCATGCGGGAAGTCCTCACCGGCAGCCGCAGTTCCCTCAAGGACCTTGAGGACCTGTGCCGGAAGGAGAAGCTGGAGGACGGCCGCAAGAGCACGATAGGCTTCGGCAGGTAGGTGCGGACGGCTTCACGGCAGCTCCGAGCGGGGGCAGCCCCGGGCGGGGCTGTTCTCGGGCTGGCTGCCTTATGACGGGCGGGGGCGCAGTACGCTACGGCCCTCGCAGGTTTAATGGCTGCACTGGCAGCGAAGCCAGTTTCCGCACAGGTTTAATCTACGGAGGAATGGAAGTATGGAGCAGTTTGCGTATTTTGGTAAGGACTTTGATTTTGGGCAGGCGCTCAAGTATGCGTTTGACACGCGGAACCACGAGCTGTTCGATGCCCTCCTGAAGGCGAAGGCAAACGCGAAGGAAGAAGAATGGATGATCCTTCTGAAGAGCGTTGCCATGAGTGCCCCGTCGCTCGATTTCTTCAAGAAGGTCATCCGTTCCGAGCAGGATCTGGGCTCCAAGGATCAGGAAGGGAACACCTTGCTTCACTATGCGGCCGCCTCGTCCTGTCCGGAGCTGGTCAAGTACCTCATCGAGCAGGGGCTTGCGGTGGATGCGAAGGGTGGCGACGACATGACTCCCCTGCTGACCGCGGCGCAGATGTCGGGCAGCGTGCGGAACGCCGAGCTCCTCATAGAAGCTGGGGCGGACATGCAGGCCCGTGATTCTGATGGCGATTCCCTCATCCTGCAGGCGGCCGGCTTCAATCCCAACGAGGCCATGACGCGCTTCTTCTTGGACAAGGGCTTCAGCCTGGAGGACCGTGACAACAACGGACTGACGCCGCTGCTCGCCGCCGTCAGGCAGAATGAGAGTATGGACGTGATACGCCTCCTCTGCGATGCGGGGGCGGACATCAGGGCACGGGACAATGACGGCAACACGGTGTTCCACCTGGCGGCATACAACCAGAGCTCAAGGGTCGCCTGGTTTTTCAAGGATGATTTCCTTACGTCGGAGCACAACAATGCCGGCGAGACCTGCATGGAGTTCGCGATTCGCCATGCCTGCCGCTCGGAGGTGATGGATGTCTACTTCACGAAGATGCGGGAGGAGCATACCATGCTGGCCTTCACGAACCCGAACCTCGGCATGCTGGAGTCCTTGCTTGAGCAGGGCTACTCGACCGATGTCGTGAACAGCGACGGTGTGAGCGCACTCATGTTGTCCGCGCGGTCGCAGCAGACCGATTATTTCTTCATGCAGCTGATGCTGCACCGCAATTTTATCTGGAACAACCGGGACTGCAAGGGAAGGACGGTCCTGCACTATGCCGCGGTGAACCCCAGTCCGGCCATCTACGATTTTATGAGGGATACCGCGCGCTTTGAGGAGCTGCTGGATGTGGAGGATTCCCTCGGCCACACGGCGGAATACTACCGCGCCCACCCGGACGAGTTCTAGGGGCGGGGAACGTTGCGGGCTGGGCTGCAGGCGGTCCGCCTGCTCCACGGCGTGGCCAGTCCGCCCTATAGGACTGCCCCCCTGCCTTATATGCCTGCCTCTGCCCCTACTTGCCGACGCAGAAGTTGCTGAATATGCTTTCCAGTATGTCGTCGCTCGTGACTTCGCCCGTGATTTCGCCGAGCGAGTCCAGCGCGTCCTCCAGGTCCTGCACGACCGCGTCCAGTCCCAGCTCCCCGGATTCGGCGACCTGGATGGCGTGGGTCAGCCGCTCATGGGCGGCTGCGGTGGCGGCCCGTTGACGTTCGCTGCCCAATGCGGCGGCAGGTGCGTCCGTTCCCTGCCCGCCCGTCAGAAGCTCCTTGGTGCGGGCAACCAGCTCCCCCATTCCCTGCCCGGTCTTCGCGCTGATGGCGACCGCGCGCGCCCAGCTTTTCCCGTCCGCCGGCGGCAGGGGCAGCGTCCCCTCCCGGTCGCACTTGTTCCATACCAGGACGGCGGGGCCTGGGCTTCCGGTCAGGAACTCCCGGTCCTCGGCGCAGAGGCCCTTTGTCGAGTCCACGAGGTAGAGCAGCAGGTCCGCCTCGTGCGCGAGCGTCCGTGCGCGCGACACGCCCTGCCCCTCGATGGGGTCGGCGGTCTGCCTGAGCCCCGCCGTGTCGAACAGGCGCACCGGAATGCCGTCGAACGAGGCCAGGTTCTCCAGGTAGTCGCGGGTCGTCCCCTCCACGTCGCTTACGATGGAGCGGTCCTCCTTGAGCAGGGCGTTGAACAGGCTGGACTTGCCTGCGTTGGTCCGCCCCGCCAGCACCAGCCTGGCCCCCTCCTGGTAGAGCCGCTCGGTCTTCCAGCCGGAAAGCAGGGCGGCCAGGTGCTCCCGCACCTGCCTGAGGGCCTCCAGGTCAAAGCTGTCCGCGATGGTCTCCTCGTCCTCGGGATATTCCACCGCCACCTCTATGGAGGCCAGCAGGGCCGTGACGGTCTGCTTTATGGAGTCGATCGTTTCGTGGAGGTTTCCGGCGAGCCGTCCGGCCGCCCGGCCGCGCGAGGAGTCGGTCTTGCTGTCTATGATCTCCTTGACGGCCTCGGCCTTTGTCAGGTCGGCCTTGCCGTTGACGTAGGCCCGGAAGGTGAACTCGCCCCGCTCCGCCTGCCTGAAGCCCGAGCGCAAAAGCAGGGACAGGACGGACTTGACCACGGAGATGCCCCCGTGGCAGTAGATCTCCACCATCTCCTCCCCGGTGAAGGAGCGGGGCTTCCGGTACACGCCGAGCATGACCTCGTCTATCCGCCGTGTGATCGTGCCGTCCGCCCCCCGCTCCACGATCCAGCCGTAGACGAGGCTGTTGCCGCCCGCTTCCAGCAGGGCCGCGGGGCGGGAGAATACCTTTGCGACGAGTGCGGCGCAGCCCTCGCCGGACGTGCGTACGATTCCGATGGCGGCGGGTGCGAGCGCGGTCGCCAGCGCGGCGATGGGCTCTCCTGCCCCGTATCTGAGGTTTGTCATAGCGGCCTCCGCAGTATGTCCACGATGTGGGAACTTGCCCCGAGCAGCTCGGGCCGCTCGCAGGTGGCCAGCTGGAAGCGGACGAAGGCTTCGAACTCCTCCTCGTCCATCTCGTTCAGCTC
>CAMJAJ010000028.1 GCA_946403565.1 uncultured Treponema sp.
CCCTTCAGGTCAACGTCCTTAACTGTCTTGATCATAAAAACACTCCTTATGGAATTGTGCATTTGCCTGGACGCTTCGCTGGCGGTCCAGAGACACCTCGAAACCGTCAGCGTAGCCAGAAGGCAGGACTGAAGCTTTTCGAGGTTCCATGCCTTTATAATGTGCCTCTGATTATAGACCATTTCCCGGGGAATTTCAATGACAAAAGAGGCGAGCTTGGAAAATGTCCGGATTTGCTCTATAGTGAACCTTGAAGAACTTGGTTTTTCGAGGCAACCCTCTATTTTTGCCGGAGGTCCGATGAGTACGAAGGATATGGTGATTGAGGCCCTGGAGCGTGAGAAGGGCTGCTATGTGTCGGGGGAGGCCCTTGCCCAGGCCTGCGGCGTGTCCCGGAACGCGGTATGGAAGGCGGTGACCGATCTGAAGGAGCTCGGCTATGCCATCCGCTCGACAAGCAAGCGGGGCTACCTGCTGGAGGCGGACAGCGACGTCATCTCCCGGGCGGGGATATGCCTGTGCCTGGACCAGGCGGCCGAATCTGCCGGGGCGGCCTTTCCCTGCCGGATATACGTCCATGATGAGCTTGATTCGACCAACAGCGAGGCGAAGCGGCTCCTGTGCAGCGGGGAGGCCCCGCACGGGACCCTTGTGGTCGCCAAGCGGCAGACGGCGGGCAGGGGGCACGGGGGCAGCCGGTTTTCCTCCCCTGAAGGCGGCATATACCTGAGCCTGGTCCTGCAGGCGGGAAAGCTGAAATGGAAGAGCCCCCCGCTGGCGGAACGCGTGGCCGACTCGGTCTGCGGAATCCTGGAGCAGATGGCCGGTGCGAAGCTGGGGCGGCGCAAGGACAGCTCCCTCTACCTGGGGCGGGACAAGCTGTGCGGGATCCTGACGGAGGGCATAGCCGACCTGGAGGCGGGGACCTACAGCGACTACATAGTGGGCATCGGAATCCACTCGGATATGCTGGGGGCCGCGCTCCACAAGAATGAGATGATTGCACGCCTTGTCTGGAGTATTGTCAACTTGTTTTCTGTGTAAGGTTGACAATATGCTCCTTTTCCTTTATAACAGAGCGAAAGCCAGTGTAAAAACTGGTCACTTCGACAGTGACAAGGAGAATCTGCTGTGAATTTCGTTTTTTTGGCCGCCCTCGTGCTGTATTTAGCCGCCTTCATCGTCATGGGCCTGATGGACCTGCGGAGGGTGAAGGGCTTTAAGGACTATTCGGTCGCGGGGAAGCGGCAGGGGAGCCTTGCCGTCCTGATGACCCTGCTTGCCACGATGATCGGGGCCTCCACCACCATCGGCATAACCGACACCGTGTACCGCATCGGCTTTCCCGGCATCTGGTGGCTGGCGTTCGGCGCGCTGGGGCTGGTCCTCCAGGCCTGCTTCCTTTCCGAGAAGGTCAGGTCGCTGGACGCGGATACCCTGCCGCACCTGGCCGAGAAGACGGTGGGGAAGTCAGCCGGCCTGCTGATCGCGCTCGTCATCGCGGTCTCCTGGGTCGGCGTCATAGCGGGACAGCTGGTCGCCATGAACAGCCTTATCTCGTTTGCGCTGGGAAAGGACAGCCCTGCGGTATTCGTCGTGGTCTCCCTCATCGTGATAGCCTATACGATGGCAGGCGGCCAGCTGTCCGTCGTGCGGACGGACAGGCTGCAGCTGCTCATTGTCCTGTTCGGCATGCTGTCATGCGCGGCATACCTCTATCTGGGGAAGGGCGTGGGCGGGCGGAACCTGTGGAGCAACGTGGAGCTGCTGAACGCCAGCTACGGGCCGACCGACCTGTTCACCCAGTTCTTTGTGATAGGGGGGGTATATTTCCTTGGCCCCGACATACTGTCCAGGAATTTCATCGCACGGGACGGGGCCGCCGCGAAGAAGGCCGCCCTGGTCGCGGGCCTGGTGATGCTGCTGTTCGCGCTCACGGTCACGCTGATCGGCATGTGGCTCAGGCTCAGCGTCGCCCCCGCCCTGCTGGAGGGCAGGTCCGCGCTGCTGTACGCGGTCTCCCTGCTTCCGAAGCCCCTTGCCGTCCTGCTGCTGTTCGCCCTGCTTTCGGCCATATTGTCCTCCACCGACACCTGCCTCATAAACGCCTCCTCGATCTTTGCCAGGGACATCCTGGGCAGGGAGAGCGTGGCCGCCGTCCGCCTGACGGTGCTTGCGGTGGGCATCCTAGCCCTGGCCCTCGCCCTACTGGGCAGGGGGGACATACTGGGGCTGCTCACCGGGGCGTATTCCATCTATACGCCGGGGGTGATTTTCCCGCTTGCGCTGGCGATATGGGCCTTCGGGAAGCACGGCATCAGGCGGGGCGTCTGGCTTGCCGCCGTCGCCGCCGGAGGGGCCTGCGGGCTTGCGGGTGCGTATGCGGCCCCCGTGCTGCGTTCCCTCGGAATTCCTGCGCTCGTCATGCAGAACCTTACCCTGCTGGGGATGGGGCTTTCCCTGCTCCTCTCGCTGCTTTCCGTGCGCTTCCGGAAGTGTTCTGACCTTCCTTGACAAAAGCCCCTCCCGTCGCTATTATTGAGAATAATTCTCATATTTGTTCAGGGAGGGAATTTCGTGGCTTTGCTCACCGTCCAGGATTTGTCGCTCGGATATGATTCCCATGCCATCGTGGAGGGCCTCCATTTTTCCGTAAACGCAGGAGACTACCTCTGTATCGTGGGGGAGAACGGTTCCGGCAAGACCACGCTCATGCGGACCCTCCTCCGCCTGCAGGAGCCGGTCGGTGGCCGGGTCCTGTTCGGGGACGGGCTTGCGGAGAACGAGATAGGTTACCTTCCGCAGCAGACGCTCGTCCAGAAGGATTTTCCCGCCTCCGTGTGGGAAATCGTCCTCTCGGGCTGCCAGGGCCGCTGCGGTTTCCGCCCGTTCTACAGCAGGGAGGAGAAGCAGCTTGCCGAGGAGAACATGGAGCGCATGGGCATTGCTCCGCTTGCCAGGCGCTGCTACCGGGAGCTTTCCGGCGGCCAGCAGCAGCGGGTGCTTCTTGCGCGTGCCCTCTGCGCCACAAGGAAGGCCCTGCTGCTCGACGAGCCTGTCTCCGGGCTGGACCCCAACGCCACTGCGGAGATGTACGGCCTGATTGAGGAGCTGAACCGCGCGGGCATAACGGTCATCATGGTCTCCCATGACATTGCTGCCGCGGTCCGCTACGCCAGCCACATCCTCCATATAGGGGCCTCGGTCTTCTTCGGTACGAAGGACAACTACCTGGCCAGCGAGGCCGGAAAGATGTTCCTCATGCAGCATGAGGGCAGGGAGGTTCGGCATGTTTGAAAAGCTCGGATTGTACCTGCAGTATCCGTTCGTCAGGTACGCCCTCATCGTGGGGGTGCTCATTGCCCTCTGCTCGTCGCTGCTCGGGGTCACGCTCGTGCTCAAGCGCTTCTCCTTCATCGGGGACGGCCTTTCCCATGTGGCCTTCGGCGCCATGTCCATCGCCGCCGTGGTGAACCTGTCCAACGACATGCTGCTCGTTCTGCCGGTCACGGTCGTCTGTGCTGTCCTCCTCCTGTGCGCGGGGCAGAACTCAAAGATCAAGGGGGATGCGGCGATCGCGATGATTTCCGTAGGGGCGCTTGCCTTCGGCTACCTCCTGATGAACATATTCTCCACCTCGTCGAACCTGTCGGGCGACGTGTGCACGACCCTCTTCGGCTCCACGTCCATTTTGACGCTGACGGAGCGGGAGGTCTGGCTCTGCATCGCCCTGTCAGTCGCGGTGATAGCCATTTTCATCCTGTTCTACAACAAGATATTCGCCGTGACCTTTGACGAGAACTTTTCCAGGGCGACGATGAAGGGGGCGGGCGGCTACAACCTGCTGATTGCGGTCATCATCGCGGTCATCATCGTCCTCGCCATGAACCTCGTCGGTTCCCTGCTGATTTCCGCCCTGGTCATCTTTCCCGCGCTGTCCGCGATGCGGCTGTTCAAGAGCTTCTTTGGGGTCACCGTGTGCTCGGCCCTGCTGTCGGTCGTGTGCGCGTTTTCGGGAATAGTCATTTCAATCCTGGCAGGAACGCCGGTGGGGTCTACCGTCGTCGCCGTTGACATGTTTGCGTTCGCGGCATGCTGCCTGGCAGAGTTTGTCTTGGGGAGGGTCAGCAGATGAAGAAGGTCATAGGAACGGCCGCCGCCGTCATGCTGCTGCTGCTCGCCGCTGCCTGCGGCAGGGATGAGGCCGCGGGCAGGAGGAGCGCCAGCCAGCCCCGGGCCGCCGGCCAGTCGGCAGGCGTTTCCGACGTGCTCATCGCCGGAATGGCGGAGGCGGACCGGAAGGCTTCGGAAGGGGAGGCGGAGGACGGGGAGCGGAAGGCGGCGGAGCAGGAGCTGGCCGCTCCGGTGTCCTCCGGGCAGTCCTTCGTGTCTCCGGGGCAGGAGGCTGGCCCGGCCGCTCCGGATGCCGGGCAGTCCGCTGCAGTTTCAACGCTGCCCGCGGCCGACGGGGGAGTGGACGTGGACTTGACCGCCCTTTCCAGCACGATGGTCTACTCCGAGGTGTTCAACATGATGGTGTCACCGGACAAGTACATCGGCAAGACCATAAAGATGCGGGGGCAGTTTGCCTACTATCACGACGATGTGATGGACAGGGATTACTATGCCTGCCTCATACAGGATGCGACCGCCTGCTGCGCGCAGGGGATGGAGTTCGAGCTGGCCGGGAACTACCGCTATCCCGAGGACTATCCGGGTGAAGGCGAGGAGATGTGCGTGGTGGGGGTCTTTGACTCCTACGAGGAGAACGGATATGCCTACGCCACCCTCAGGAACGCGAGCTACGCGGAGACGCCGCTCGCCTCCCGCTAGTGCGGGGCGGCCAGGGCTCTAGAGTATCGAGCGGATCATGTTGATGAGGGGCGACTCCTGGGACTTCACCTTCATGCTTTCCTTGAGCGACTCCCGCTCCGCAGTCTCGGCGGCCTGGGTCGCAGGCTCTCCCTCGGCGTTGGCGGCGGGCTTGGTGTCCGTGGCCGCGTTCCCTTCCGTGCTCTGGCCATCCGCGTTATCCGGGAGCTTGACCAGCACGATTTCGTCTCCGACGTTGAGCACGTCGTAGAAGCCCTTCTTCTTGTATTCTCCCTCGGAGATCTCCTCGTTGGCCTTGGTGACGGTGAAGGTGCCGAGCGTGTCGGAGCTGTTGTAGACGACTCCGGTGCCGGTGTCCACGGTCTTTATCTTGCCCTGCTTCACCACATCGAACACCGCGCCCGTCACGATGCCGTCGCTCTTGCCCAGGTCCACGAGCAGGGTGTTGGTTGCGTTGCCCAGCACGTTGCCCCTGATGGGCAGGATATCCAGGACGGCCTGGCGCAGGCGGCGGAGCGACTTGGCGAAGCGGTCGTTGCCCGTGCGGTAGATGTGCATGTCCGTGGTCTTGGTTCCCGTCCGTCCGGAGTAGACCTGGGCGTCCAGGGAGAAGGACCGTTCCGTCTCGTTCGCCGAGAGGATGATGAAGTAGTCACGGCCGGAGGTGCGGGCCTGGTGGTAGGCGTCGCCGTAGCCTGAGACGGCCACCGTCTGCACGTTGACGGCGGTGGAGGGGACTCCCTCGAAGATGTCGCCGGTCGCCAGCGCGATGATCTCCTCCACGTCGGCATGCAGGATCTGGACCCCGCTGTTCACGAAGTATATGCCGATGTTCCACCTGGTCTTGTCCAGGAAGAAGGGGTCCACGTTCCACTTGTGGGCGAGGTTGTCGCCCATCATGCTCTCCAGGGCCTCTATGGTGTCGTCATTCTTGACCTGCTGGGCGGTGCGCTTGACGGTTGCCTTGGGGGTGTTCTCGTCGGTCTGGACCGTGCGCTGCGGCTGTGTCGTTCCGGCTGCTGTCTCGTTCAGCTTGATGAATTTGAGCTGCTGCAGGTAGAGCTCGTAGAAGCCGTCCCGCTCGAGCATGTCGGCGAAGGACTGCCTGGCCACGGCGTTGAGCGGGTCCACGGAGAGGGCCTTCTGGTACTCGTAGCGTTCGCTCGGGCCGTCGAAGTTCCGCTTGAACTCCTTCGCCTTTCCGATATGGAAGGAGGCCCACTTTGCCCGGCGGGAATCCTCCACGCTGAGGGTCGTGTCCACTATCTGCTCAAGGGCGAAGCGCATGACCTCGTCGTAGGGGTCTATGGAAAGTCCGGTGGAGAAGGTCGCTATCGCCCCCTCGCTGTCACCGAGCCGCTTCTGGGAGAGGCCCTTGAGGTACCAGGCTCCGGTCAGGCTCCGGTCGCGGGAGATGCGGAAGTCGCAGAGGTCTATGACCTCGTTGTAGCGCTTCTGCTCGTAGAGTATGTTGGAAAGGAGCTCGTAGGCCCTGTCGTAGTTCGCGTTTATCTGGATCGCGCTCCTGACCAGGCGTTCCGCATCGGCGAGCTTTCCCTGCTTGGTGGCCAGGTAGGAGGCCAGGTAGTACACCTCGGGGTCTCCGTTGTGGTACTCGATGGCCTGCTTTATGTACTTCTCCGCCACGTCGTTCTTGCCTTCCTCCGCGCTGACCAGGGCAAGGCTCAGGAGGGCCTTGCGGTTCCTGCTGTCGCGCTTGAGCGCGTCAAGGTAGAGGTTCTCGGCAGAAGAGAGGCTGCCGCCGTAGAGCTTGAGCTCGGCCAGGCCGAACCGCGCGTCTATGTCGTTCGGATATTTTGCGAGTATGGCGTTGAACGTGTCCTTTGCCTCGTCCAGGCGGCCGAGCGAGATGAGGGCCATCCCCTTCAGGTTCTGTATCTCGCTCGTCCTGCGGGAGTAGCGGAGCGCGTTGTCGGCGTATTCCACCGCCAGGTCGTATTCGCCGAGGCTGTAGACGCAGACCGCCAGGTTGTACCAGGCGTCCCCGTACTGGGGGTTCAGCTGCAGCGCCTCCCGATAGGATTCGACGGCCCCGTAGTAGTTGCCGGCCTGCTGTTCGGCGTAGGCGTCGTTGTACAGGGCCGTCGCGCTCTTGCTCCGTGTCTGCGCGCTGAGTCCTGAAAAGCCTGTCAGCAGTATAAAAAGGCAAAGTCCCCGTGAAAGCATAGGCCGGATGTTCATTTTTTCCCCCAGTTTTTAAAAATCAAAAGTCCACCACTCTCGCTTATTCATCGGAATCTTTTTCGGGGACTTTATGGTATATCACCTTGATGACGTCCACCTTGTGGCCTTCCATCTCCTGCACGATGAAGTCGTAGTCCTTCCATGAGACCTTTTCGAATTTGACCGGAATCTTTCCGAAGAGGTCGAACACGAAGCCTCCAAGCGTGTCGAAGTCGTCGGTGGGGAAGCTGGCCCCCATTGTCTCGTTCAGGTCGTCCAGGTCCACGCGGGCGTCGCAGAGCCAGACGTTGTCACCGAGCGGCAGTATGTCCTCGCGCTCGTTGTCGAACTCGTCCTGTATGTCGCCCACGATCTGCTCGATTATGTCCTCCATGCAGACGATCCCGCTTATGCCGCCGTATTCGTCTATGGCTATCGCTATGTGGACGTGCCGCCGCTTGAACTCCCTGAGCAGGCTGTCAATCCGCTTGCTCTCCGGCACGAAGTAGGCCTTCCTGATTATCCGTTCCAGGTTCAGCTCCTCATGCCGCGCGATGGCCGCTATGAGGTCCTTCACGTACAGGACGCCGACCACGTTGTCTATGGAGCTTGCATAGACGGGAAAGCGGGAATGCCCGCTCTCCGTTATCTTCTGGAGCAGCTCCTCTGCGTCCGTCCCCACGGAGATGAAGTCCACGTCGATGCGGGGGATCATCACCTCCTTGACTGTGGTCTGGGAAAGGTCCTCGACCCCCCGTATCATGTCTTTCTTTTCTTCCGTCAGAAGTTTCTGCTGGGCAGCGTCCTCGCTGGACCCTGCGGACTGGTAGTTCTCCTCGTCCTTCTTTGCTTCCTTTTTAAATCCGAACAAGCCCATCGCTGTGTATTCCTTTAGATACCTTTAGATTTCCTTAGAAAATAATCCTTTCATCCCGCAGAGCCTCCAGGATTGCCTTCTGCTTTTGCAGCATGGGGCAGGCCGGCTCTATCCCCTTGACGACGTGCTCCTCCCCATGGTCGAGCCCGTTCAGGTGCAGCATGCCGTGGACGAGCAGCCTCCTGAGCTCCTCGTCCTCGCTGACTTCAAAGTAGGCGGCGTTCTTCGGCAGGGTCTCAAGACTCACCGCGATGTCCCCGGCCGCCTTCCACACCTGTCCGTCCTCGTCGGTATATGTTCCGCCGTCCTCAAAGCTTAAAACATCCGTCTCCTCGTCAATGTTACGGTAATCCCTGTTCAGGCCCCTGATGCGCTCGTCGGAGCAGAAGAGCACCGACAGCTCTTCCCCGTCGTAGCCCCCTTCGGACAGGGCCTTGAGCATGAAGCCTTCCGCCCTGGCAAGCCAGTCCGGCTCTGCAAGTCCGTCCTCCACGCTGACGAGAACCCTATTTGCCATGTTTCTTCCCCTCTTTCTTCTTGCCGTCGGCCTTCGAGCTCTCCTGCCTGGCTGCCTCTTCCTTCTTGCCGCCGGCCTCCGCCGCTTCCTGCGTGGCCTCTTCTTCTTTCTTGCCTTCGGCTTCCGCCGCTTTCTGCGTGGCCGCCTCTTCCTTGTTGCCGTTGGCCTCCGCCTCTTTCTGCGCGCCGGACTCTTCCTTGTTGCCGTCGGCTTCCGCCGCCTTCTGCGTGGCCGCCTCTTCCTGCTTGCCACCGGCCTCTGCCGCCGCCTTGTTCGCTGCGGCTCCCTCGTTCGCCTCCGCTGCCTCAGGCTTGCCGCCCTTGCTGGGTTCTGCATCCTTCTGGCCGGGGTAGGTGATGCGGGAATGGTAGTAGCCTATGAGAATCTGAAGGAAGGTCTCTTCGATCGTACTGATGTCCTTGAACGTGAGGTCGCAGTTGTTCAGCTGGCCCTCTGCGATCTTGCCGTTGACCAGCTCCTGTATCTTTTTCTCAATCTGCGGCGCGGTGGGGGACTTCAGGCTCTTGCATGTGGCCTCCACGATGTCCGCAAGCATGACCACGCCGCTTTCCCTCGTCGTCGGGGGCGTGCCGTTGTAGGAGTAGTCGACCGGATTGGCATTGGGGTCATCCTGTTGCGCCGTGTCATAGAAATACTTCATGACGCTGCTGCCGTGGTGTTCGGCTATGATGTCCACCACGCGGACCGGGAGATGCAGGTCCCTCGCCATCTCCACGCCCTTGCGGACGTGGTTCTTGATTATCGTGACCGAAAGCGAGGGGTTTATGGTTTTGTGGATGTTTGTGCTGCTTGGATCCTGGTTCTCCGTAAAGAATTCCGGGTTGTCCATCTTGCCTATGTCGTGGTAGTAGCCGCCGACCCGGGCGAGCAGGGCGTTTGCCCCTATCTTTGCGCAGGCGGTCTCGGCCAGCTGCGCCACCATGATGGAATGGTTGAATGTTCCGCTCGCGGTGACGGACATCCTCTTGAGGATGTCGGCGTTGGTGTCGCTCAGGTCCATCAGGCGGAAGACCGAGGCCGAGTTCAGCAGGTATTCAATCGGCGTCAGGAAGCCCAGGCAGAGGATGCCGGACATGAAGCCGTTGAGCATGACCCCGGCCAGCGCCATGTAGCCTTCCCGTGACGGGTTGCCA
>CAMJAJ010000029.1 GCA_946403565.1 uncultured Treponema sp.
GGGGAGCGTTTATGGATACAGCAGGATTTAGAAGCTTCTTAGAAAGAGACCCGAAAATAAGCAGCGAGAAAGCTATTACCTCAAGAATCTTAAAGCTAGCGGATGCAGAAAAAATTCTGGGAAAGGATGCTGATGAAATAGTCGAGTCAGATGATTTGATGTATGCATCACTAACAGAAATTCGGAATCACGAAGATACAGCACACAATCCCAGACAGAATGCACTGCGGAAATATTACGCGTTCAGGACAGGAAAAGAATTTCCTCGCCTGAAAGATTATGCGAATATGCCCCACTAAGACTAACGCCCCCCTCACTTCCGCGTGACCGAGGACTTGTCCGTCGCATAAACCGCTGCCCCGGACTGCCTGGACTTGAGCAGGTAGCCCTGGGCTACAAGCTTTTCCAGCACGCTCTTCCTGAAGTAGGAGGAATCCGAGAGCCCCAGGAATGACGCAATCTCGCTTGACTTGCGCGGCTTCCCGTAGCAGAAAGCCAGGATTTTTCCGTCATGCGCCGAGCCGTTCTCCACGGGCACGAATTCCAGCACGGGCAGGGAGTCGTCGCTTATGCCATCCGCGTATGTCAGGTCCGGCAGGACAAGGGTAAAGTGGTCGGAGCTGGAATAGACGAACGGCTTGTGACGCTCATCCGCATCCTCGTATTCCTGGATGATTTTGTCAAACCCCGTCCCGGCTGCCTCCATCACCCTGCACTTCACGAGGATTCCGCAAATCAGCTCGTTCCGCCTCTTGGAGATAATCTTTGAGAGCTCATAGATTTTGCCCAGCTTCTCTCCCTGATAAAAGCTTCCCGGAGAAGAGATTTCAAGCCTGTCCAGGAACATATCCAGTTGGATCTGAGTTCCGTCAAGGTAATAATCCCGGTGGGCCACGGAGTTCACGATTCCCTCCAGCAAGGCACGGACAGGATAGGCTGCGACCTCCTCCCTGGACTCCTCATGCTTTATGAACGTGTGGTTCATCCTCTGCTTGACGAACTCCAGCATGAAGCTTATGGAGTCCGTAAGGCATCCTGCGAAGCGGTTTATGGTGACAATCCGCTCGCTCCCCTTGTTCAGCCCAGAGAACACGGAACACTGAACATGTGTCTTCCCTCCGTCGTAGTTGTCTGCAAAGAGGACCGCTCCGTTTTTGAGCATACCCTCCGCATTGAAAAAGCCCATCGACCGCAGGGCCTTGTCAGAAAGCTCCCCGTCCGGATTGTTCCCGGCAAAAAAGGCGAACATCTTGGAAAAATCCTCTCGGCGGTAGGGAATGTCGGAATCCAGTATGTCGAACTGCGCGTTGCGGCTCCGTATGCTCATGGAGATGATTTCCTCATAGGTCGCCCCGTTCGTGAAACCATCGCGCCGCATATATATGGACGGAATATTCTTGAATTTGACGATTACCGGCTTGACGGGGGATTCCGGCACGTCGGCCCGCATTATGAAAAGCTCCGTCCCGTTGTTCTCGTAGCGGACAAAGGAAATCCGTATGACAGGGCGGGGAAAGACATGCTCGTTCACCTGGTTGTTGAAGAAATTGCGCTCGGCATCCGCATCCTGCCTTGAAAAACCAATCAGCTTGCTGGTCTTGTCCTCCACACCGATGAAAAACGAACCGCCTTCTGCATTCGCAAAGCCCGCCACAGTCTTGAGCCAGCCTTCAACATTGTCCCGGTTCAGCCGGGCCTTGCATTCCAGGCTGAATCCCTCAAGCTCCGATACATCCAGTATGTCATCAAGCAGCATGGCTTACCCCCGCCGTCGGCCACTTCAAACACTTCGAAGCGGCTTTGAAGTTACTTCAAAGTGTACTTCAAACTCACTTCAAAGTCAACTTCAAAGCTACTTCAAAGTCACTTCAAACACTTCAAAGTCATCCGGCTCCGTTACAAACCGCGGCCCGGTCAGCCTGAGGCCCGGCTGCCCCCTGCTTCCTCAGGCTCCCAGGCTGTAGGCCTCCACACCAAGGCTCAGCTTACCGTCCGAGCAGAAGGAGATGCCGTCGGCACGGATATCCGTGTAGAAGACTGCCGTCATCACCTGCTCCCCGCCGTTGGCAAAGACCTCCACGCTGTATTTGTCAAGCACGACCCTCAGGCGGAGCCCCGGCTCCGTGCGGAACAGGCGGCTTTCCTGCACGTGCAGCAACGCGCGGCGGCTGCCCGAAAAGCGGCGGTCCAGGCTGAGCGTGCCCTCATGGGGGCGGTACACGATGTCCGTGTGGAAGCCCAATCCCTCGGCAAGCCTTATGCGGAACACATGGCAGGGGGAATCCCCGGCATCAGGCCTGATGTCCAGCTCCATGTCCACGAGCCTTCCATGCAGGCCCTCAAGCCGCTTTTCGCCGCTGAAGCAGAATTCCCCGCCCGCAAGCTTCGCGCCACGGAATCTTTCCAGCTCGCGCACAGGCTGCTGAATCAGCCTTCCGTCACGGACGGACAGCTCGCGGGGCAGCGTCATCTGCGACGACCACGCGCCGCCTTCCCGTATGGCACAGCTGTCCCAGTTCTGCATCCAGGCTATCATGATCCTCCTGCCGTCCGGCGCGAGCAGGGTCTGGGGCGCGTAGAAGTCAATCCCGCAATCAATGCACTGGTTCTGCCTTTCCCTGAAGCAGCCCGTCTTCTCATCGAAATCCCCGATGATGCAGGCAGTCCCGTTGCCGCTGTGGTACTCGCCGTCCGCGACCATATCCTGCGGGCTGAGGATCAGGAGCTGGTTTCCGTCCAGGGAAAAGAAATCAGGGCATTCCCACATCCTGCCGAGCCTGCCGTGGTTCCCGGCCAGCACTTTCCAGAAGCTCCAGCGGAAACCGTCCCCGCTCTCGTACAGAAGGATCTGCCCGCTCCCGTCGGCGGCCCGGCTGGCCACTGCGCAGCAGAAACTGCCGTCTGACTTCCGCCATATCTTGGGGTCACGGAAATCGGCGGTGCTCGCTCCCTCAGGCAGCATGGAAGAGCTTATGACGGGGTTCCCCTCGTACTTCTTGTAGTCAGCTCCGTCACCTGTGGCCAGGCACTGGACCTGCACGTCGCGCATGCCCCCGTCCGCAAGCTTCTCCTGCCTGACCCCGGTGTACATGAGCAGCTGCCTGCCGTCGTCCAGCCGGGTCGCGCTGCCAGAGAAGCAGCCGTCGCAGTCATAGGGGGCATCCGGGGCCAATGCGGCGGGAAGGTATTCCCAGCGCAAGAGGTCCTCCGAGACGGCGTGCCCCCAGTGCATGGTGGCCCAGTGCATGCCGTACGGATTGTACTGGTAGAACAGGTGGTATTTCCCGCCATAATACGAGAAACCGTTCGGGTCATTCATCCAGCCGCAGCAGGGAGTCAGGTGGAACGCGGGCCGCTCATCCTCCCGGATGAGGGCGGCCGCCTTACGCTCGTAATCCCGTGCGTCTTGCAGTCGCCCGCTCATATCAGTTCCCCATCGACGCGTAGTATGCGTCAAGATATTTCTGGTAGAGGGCCAGGTAGTCGTCCAGGTGGTAGGAGTCCAGCTTCTTGCAGAAAGCCTGCCAGTCCTGGCCGCTGAAGCCGTTCATCACCCAGTCGGACTTGACAGCGTTGATCGTCTTGCTTATGTCCGCCTGCAGGGTGGAAAGCTTCTCCGTGTCCTCGCGCGTCATGAAGACGTTGGGGTAGACGTACTTCTCGTTCACGTCGGGCGTGTAGTAGTCCTTGATCCAGTCCAGGCGGTACTGCGCGTCATCGGGGCAGGTGACGTACACGCCGTAGTACTCGTCCAGTATGGCGAGGGGGCCGTTGACGGACTCGGCCTCGCGCACTTCCACGGGGGAAGCGTCACCGAGCGGGGCATGCTTGAGCATGGTCTTGCCGGAGGCGTTCTCGCCGAGCACGAAGATGTCAAAGTCATCGTCCTCGCCGTAAGTCCCCCAGTTGTTCTGCGGGGACTGGAAGGGGTCGTACATCTGGTCAAGCCAGGCGCAGACGAGGGCAGGCTTCTTCGCAACAGCCGTGACGACGCAGCGGCCGCGGTCAAATCCGCTCGTGAAAGACCCGTTCTGGGCAGTCAGATTGCGCACGTCGGCGGTCAGCACGGGAAGGGGAACCCAGTCCGCCAGGTTCGCGATGTTCGCAACGTCCCAGCTGAAGCAGACACCGTACCTGCCGGACTTGCCCTTGGACACGTAGGTGGACCACTCCTGGGTGAATGACTCCGGGTCAATCAGCCCCTGCTCGTACAGGCGGTGCAGCCATTCGCAGCCCTTCCTGAACCCTTCCTGGTTGGCGCTGCAGATGACCTTGCGGCTGTCCGTGACGGCGATGTGCCGGCCCTTGTCCGCGTCCCCGTAGCCCTCGCCGAAGCCGTTGATGAGCACGAAGGGGTCCTGCCCGCCGTCGTTCATGATGCATGACATGGGGATGATGCTCCCGTCTATGTTGAACTGCTTCTGAATCCGCGCGGCATTGTCACGGAAGGCGACGAGCGTCTTCTCGAATTCGTCCGTGTTCGTCGGGAGAGGAAGGCCCAGGAAATCCAGCCACTTCTTGTTGATGAAGCTCATGTTGTCTATGACCTGGATGGCCTCCTTGCCTGAGCCGAGCTGCTCGATCCAGGGCAGGGCCCAGATGTGCCCCTCGGAGTCCGTGCACATCGCGCGGTACTCCGGGTATTTGTCGAACACCGCCTTCAGGTTTGGCATGTAAGCGTCTATATACCCCTCAAGGGGAATGATGATTCCCTGGTCTGCATACTTGAGCAGGCTGGAGTCGTTGAAGTTCGCCGTGAAGACGAAGTCCGTGAGCGTCTTGGGGTTGGCCATCGCGAGCGTAATCTTGTCGTTCCACTGGTCGCCCTGCATGGCGGTCCACTTTATCTCAACGTTCGTCTTTTCCTGCAGGCGGCGGAAAATCGTCCGCTTGTTGGGGTCGGACTCCGTGTTCGCCGGGAAGCTCGTCATGCCCGTCAGCACGACCTTCTCCTTGAGCGGGAAGGCGAGCGTGGCGGGATCCACCTGCTCGACCTCGCCCTTGTTCAGCGCGACCTGCTGCCTGCCGCCGCAGCCGCAGAGCACCGAGCCTGCCAGCGCAAGGGCGGCAAGGCATGTCATTCTCATCATCTTTTTCATATATATCCTCCAAAAAATGAATTCTCCCGAATATCCTTTTATCTATTCTTTTATCTATCCCTTTATAGAACCGGCCATAATCCCGCTGTCAAAGTACTTCTGGAAGAAGGGGTACATGACAAGCAGGGGAAGGCTGGACACTATGATCGTCGCGTACTTGAGCAGCTCCGCAAGCTGGGCGCGGGCGGCAGTGCTCTGCATGTCGGCGATCATGCCCGGCTGCGGCTGGTTCTGGATAAGTATGGAGCGGAGCACCAGCTGGAGCGGCTGCTTGGCCGCGTCGTTCAGGTAAATCATCGCGTCAAAGTAGCTGTTCCACATGCCGACGAACTGCCAGAGGGCGAGCACCGTAATCAGCGGCGTGCAGACCGGGAGCAGGATGCGGAAGAAATAGGTCAGCTCGCTCGCCCCGTCCACGAAGGCCGCCTCCTGCAGTTCCTTCGGCACTCCCCGGTAGAAGGTCCGGGCGATTATCATGTTCCACACGCTGAAAGCCCCGGGCAGTATGAGAGCCCAGACGCTGTTCAGCAGGCCCATGTCGCTTATCAGCAGGTAGGTGGGGATGAGCCCGCCGCCGAAGAACATCGTGATGACGAAGATGACGTTGAAGAAGGCCCTGCCCTTGAAGTCAGGCCGGGACATGGGGTATGCCGCCAGCATGGTCACGACAACGGACACAACCGTGAAGAGGACCGAATAGACAATGGCGTTCCTGAAGCCCGTCCAGATGGCCTTGTTGGAAAGCACCCTCTCGTATGCCGTCAGCGTCCATTTGCTGAAGTCCATCGTCACCCCCTTGTTCTGCAGGGTGACGGGGTCTATGAACGACGCGACCACGATGTAGACCATGGGGACAATGATTGCCAGGACGAATGCCCCCAGGAGTATGTATCCTGTTCCGATTATGAGCTTGTCCTGCCAGGAGGCCCTGATGAGCGGCCCCCGCGTCATTTTTGCTGCCTGTTCCATTCCCATACCCCCTTACAGTCCCTGGTCGTCGTTCATCTTTGAGGTCACCTTGTTCACGATAAGGAGCATGATGACGTTTATCACGGTATTGAAGAGTCCCACCGCCGTGGAGAAGCTGTAGTCCCCGTCAAGGAGTCCCTTCTTGTACACGTAGGTCGCGATAATCTCCGAGCTGGCAAGGTTCAGGTCTGTCTGGAGGGCAAAGGCCTTCTCAAATCCGATGCTCATGATGTTGCCCGCCTGAAGGATGAACTGGATTATCACCATGTCCTTTATGGCAGGCCACTCCACCACGCGCACCTCCTGCAGCACGTTCGCGCCGTCCAGTATGGCCGCCTCCCTCAGCTCCTGGCTGACGCCCGAGAGGGCCGCCGTGTACATGATGGAGCCCCATCCCGCCCCCTGCCAGATGCCGCTCGCTATGTAGATGCTGCGGAAGGCTCCCGGCATGGTCATGAAGTTGATCTGGGTCTCCAGGAACTGGTTCAGCGGCCCGGTAACGGACAGCATGATCCTGACGATTCCGCAGACGACGATGACCGAAACGAAGTTGGGCATGTAAAGCACCAGCTGGATGTTGCGCTTGACCCCGCTGCTCTGGATGCGGTTGAGCAGGAGGGCAAGGATGATCGGCACCGGGAAGCCCCACAGGAGCCCGTAGACGCTCAGCTTGAGCGTGTTGGCCAGGTATGAGAGGAAATCCGGCGAGGACAGGAAGCGGGAAAAGTGCTTTAAGCCCACCCAGCGGCTTGAGAGCAGCCCGCGTATGGGGTTGTAGTCCTGGAAAGCAATGAGAATTCCGCCCATCGGTATGTAGCGGAAGATGATGGTAAGCGCGAGAGCCGGCAAGAGGAAGATGACGTACAGCTGCCAGTGCTGCCGCATATAGCCTAGTGTCTTAGACCTCATAAAGTCCTCCGTAAAAAAATGTCACAATGCACTTTTGCATTTTCAAGAAAATTGTAAAAGCACTTACGCATTTTGTCAAGAAAAAATTGTGCAAAATCGGCATTTTTTTTACACTTGATGCATAACAGCCTTTCTTTTCCTTATAATGCCTGTAAAATCGATTTTTACAAAAAAATTATTTATTGTGCATTTGACACAATCACTGTTATGTATTACAGTAAAAGTATGGCAGGAAAAGTGACAATACAGGACATCGCCAACGAACTGGGCCTTTCCAGGAACACCGTATCCAAGGCCATCAACAGCACGGGGATCATCGCCGACCAGACGCGCGAGACTATCCTCAAGAAAGCGGCCGAGATGGGCTACAAGCTCTTTGCCCAGCCGGAATCAGGCGGCCCCGAGAAGGAGCGGAAGGAGCTGGTGCTGCTGACCGCATCCGCGCTGGGGGCCTCCCATTTTTCCGCGAAGATGATGGACGAGATGCAGGAGGAGGCATCCCAGATGGGATACGGCTTCACCATCTACCGGGTCATGCCCCAGGAGCTTGAGGACCTGACCCTGCCCGCGAATTTCGACCTGCAGCGGGCGGCGGGGATTTTCTGCGTAGAGATGTTCCACGGAGCCTACAGCGCCATGCTCTGCACGCTGGGGCTTCCCGTTGTCTTCATAGACACCGCCGTCACCTTCGAGGACAAAGCCCTCCCTGCGGATGTCCTTTTAATGGAAAACAGGAGCGGCATCTACGCGTTCGTGAAGGAGATGGCCGACCGCGGCAAGAGCGGGATAGCCTTCGTCGGGGAAGCCCTGCACTGCATGTCATTCTACGAGCGTTACGATGCCTACATGGGCGCGCTCAGGCTCTTCTCCCTGCCCTACCGCCCCGAATACTGCATCACCGGCACGTCCCGGGGCCTGGACTACCCGCCCCACGAGAGCTACCTTGCCTACCTGGAGGAGTCCTTCCGTAAATGGGACAAGCTTCCCTCCGTCACCATCTGCGCCAATGACTTCGTCGCCATGGACGTGCTGCACGTGTTCAGGAAGCTTGGCATAAGCGTGCCCGACGACATGTACCTCTGCGGCTTCGACGACTCCCCGGAGTCCCGCCTGGTCAGCCCCGCGCTGACGACCATCCGCATACACGGAAAGGCGATGGGCAGGGAGGCCATACGGCTCCTCTTCTCGCGCATCAAGGAGCCGGGCCTGGAATTCCGCACCGTCTACAGCGGGACCACCCTCCTCTACAGAGGGTCCACGGGAGACTGACAGCCCCCGGGCTTTCAAAATAAAACTTGCTCATGGAGGAAGCATTATGCCTGATATGGAAAAGAAGAAATACGACGTGACCGCGCTCGGTGAAGTCCTAATAGACTTCACCTATTCGGGGACGAACGATGACGGAAAGAAACTGTACGAGGAGAACCCAGGCGGTGCGCCCGCCAACTGCGTCTGCGCCGTCGCCAAGCTCGGAGGCAGGGGAGCCTTCATCGGGATGACGGGGCGGGACTCCTTCGGACAGGACATCCGCGCCGTGCTGGGAAATCTCGGCGTGGACACGAGCGGGATCCGCTACAGCGACAGGCAGCACACGACGCTTGCGTTCGTCAGCCTCGCGGAGAACGGGGAGCGGACATTCAGCTTCTGCCGGAATCCCGGGGCGGACACGCAGATAGCCCCCTCCGACCTGGACATGGACATGCTCGCCCGGACTCGGATCCTGCACATCGGCTCGCTTTCCCTTACGGACGAACCCGCAAAGAGCACGACGCTCAAGGCAGTCTCGCTCGTCAAAGCAGCGGGGGGCCTTGTCTCCTACGATCCCAACTACCGCGCAAGCCTCTGGCATGGCAGGGACGACGCGATTCCCCTGATGAAAAGCATCTTCCCCCTCGCGGACATAGTGAAAATCTCGGAAGAGGAGATGGAGCTGCTGTTCGGAAAGGGCCTGTCCTACGAGGACGGCGCACGGCAGGTCCTCGGGCTCGGCCCCTCGCTCGTGACGATCACCCTCGGGTCAAAAGGCGTGTACTATGCGGCAAAACAAGGCTTCTCCGGCCAGCTCGCCGTCCGGAAGGTCAAGGTCGCGGACACGACCGGGGCGGGCGACAGCTTTGGCGGGGGCCTGCTCTACCGGCTCAGCAGGAGGGAGGATCCCTTAACATTCACGAAGGAGGAGCTGGAACAGGATGTCAGCTTTGCCAATGCGGTCGCATCCCTCTGCGTCATGAAGCGGGGGGCCATACCCGCCCTTCCCGACCTCGCGCAGGTACAGGACTTCCTGCGGGACCAGCAGGCAAATCCCTCCTGACCTGCCGCCGGTCTCACGCGTCCTAAGGAGGTATGGACCAAGGAGTACGAACGGTGGACGAAAAGAAGCCTTGAAAGCA
>CAMJAJ010000030.1 GCA_946403565.1 uncultured Treponema sp.
CTGGTCGCCTTCCTCCATGCCCAGCTCGTAGAGGGTCTCAAGGTCCTCCACCTGGGCCTTCAGGGCCTCCCACGGTTCGACCCTCGACTTGAGGTCCTTCATCTCGTTCATCACCGCCGTGGCCTTGGTATTGTCATCCCAGAAGCCAGGCGCCTGGGTCAGCGCCTCCTTCTCGGCAATCTTCGCCTTTATCCCCTCCGGGTCAAAGACGCCCCCATACTTCAAGGATGTTCTCTTTCAGCTCGTCAATTTCCTCTTTGTAATCTTCCAGCATTTTTTCCTTCCTACTGTTTTCTATAATAATGGCACATGGTCCTAGCGGGAGGTAGGCTTCCGTACGGTGGACTTGCCGGCGGTCCCCTTCCTTGCCGCGGACTTGGAAGAGGAAGCAGACGCCGGATTGCCCTGGAACTGGCACTTGCGCCAGCGTTTCTCCTTGAGCTCGGTTATGACGAACAGGCCTCCGACGGGAAACTGATAAAAGCGCACGCTGTCATAATAGTCAGTCACCCGGTCTATCTCCCGCTTGAGCTTGGCAAGGTCATCCACGCTGACCTTCATGCTTTCATAGCATGACCGCTGGGCCTTCTTGAAGCCCATCTGCGTGAGGAGGCTTACCATCGCGCGGGCAGTGTCGGGACTGCCCGGATCCAAAACAACAGAAACAAACATAGATATAGCATAAATCAAACGGGGAATCTTGTCAAACCCGAAACCACTTCTCGGACAGAGAAGTGGTCCTACAGGCCAAAGAGGGTCCGGCAGTTGGAATCGACCGTCCGGCACAGGTCCTCCACGGCCACACCGCGGATAGCGGCGATGAAGGCATAGGTATGGCTTATCAAAAGCGGGGTGTTCACCTGCCCGCGGCAGGGCACCGGGGCCAGGTAGGGGGCGTCCGTCTCCAAAAGCAGGCGGTCGTCCGGTATGAAGCGGACAAGCTCCTCCATCTGCTCCATAAGGCGCTTCTTGGTATAGGTGACGGCCCCGCCGAGCGCGATGTACCAGCCCCGGTCCAGGAAGGCCCGGGCCTCGTCTATCCCGTAGGAGTAGCAGTGGATTATCCCCCGATGCCAGCCCACCTCGTCTATGCAGGAAAGGGTCCCGTCAAAGGCCTCGCGGGAATGGACGATGACAGGCAGGGACACCCTGCGCGCCAGGTCCAGCTGCAGCATGAACATCTCGGCCTCACCCTTGAACAGCGCGTCATCCCAGCCATCCTCGCTGCGCTTGTCCACGCCGGCAGGGTTCCAGTGGTGGTCCAGGCCGCACTCCCCCACCGCGACCAGGCGGCCGGAAGCGGCGCTGTCCCCGAGGGCCGACCGGACATGCGCCTCCAGGGCCGCGACCTGCTCCTGCCGATGGCGTATGGCATCCTCGTCCGGCCAGATTCCGGCGGAAAAGACGAGCATGGAGCGAACCTTGGACCGGACATCCTGAGCGGCCGCCACTCCCAGGCTGTCCCCGGCCCGGGGCCCAGCCGCCTCCGCAGGGACGGCGTCCTGAGCGGCCAACAGGTCCAGGCAGCGGGCGGCCTCCTCCATGCGGACGGGAAGGTCATCGTGCTTGGTGCCTATGTCGAGCGCAAAAAAACAATCCCGGGCGGCCAGCTCACCCAGGAGGCCGGCCCCCCACGGAAGGCCGAACTTTTCTATAAGGTAATGAAAATGAAAATGTGTGTCGGAATACATCGCCTATAATGCCGGGCACCGGAATCGAACCGGCACGGCTGTTGCCAGCCGAGGGATTTTAAGTCCCTTGTGTCTACCAATTCCACCAGCCCGGCGAAACGCACAAAGACTATACCGCATTTTTCGCGATAGTGCAAGGCAGGTCAAGGCCAGCCCAAAGCCTTGTCGGCCCCACGGCCTTAACGGGTCAGGGCCACCTAGCGCACGCGACTGTACAGGCCGGCAAGCTCGTCCCGCCAGGCAGGACGCGTGTCCTTTTCTTCCCATTCGATTATCTTCTTTATCGTGAAATGCCTCAGGTCATGTATGTTGGGGAACTCCAGCACGCCGAAGCGGCCCTGGCCTATGTAGGTGAGCCGTTCGTTGTCGGCAAGCCGCTCCCGTTCGCTCAGCACCGCAAGGGCGCAGTCGAAGTGCACCGGGCTTCCGTCCTCCCGGCTCATAAGGGCGCTGCCCACGTCGGCAATCGGAAGGCCGCACTTGGGGCAGATCGGCTTGCCCCCTCCCTTATAGGAGCGGATGGCCTCGTCCTCGTCACGGATCTGGTCAGCAGGTAAGGTGTAGGTCGAGCGGAAACTGCTCTTCTTGAACAGCGGTTCGGAAAAACGGGGATCCCGTTTCCTTGAGGAGCGGGAACTTCCCCCGCCTTCCCTCTTGGACCTGGACTCGCCGCGCCCGCGCTTGGACTGATACGACTGGCGGCTCGATGCCCCCCTTCCGGACCTGGACCTTCTATCACTACTCATGGCAGGCATTATAGCGAGTTTTCCCGCCCAATGCTAGCCCCTTGCCTACATGAAACGCTCCGCGCTCCTTTCGGACATGGGGGGCCGCTCCACGATCTTGCTGCTGACGACCGTCGCAATGCGGTCAACGGCATTATCCACGTAGTCAGTGTCCAGAATCTTCTGCTTCAGCTCCGTTATGCGCATCGCAATCGCTGCGCTCGAACGTTTACCTGAAGATGAGCCTGCGGCCCGTTTTTTTGTAATCGGCATTTTTGTTACTCCGCGAAACCTTAATGAGTAAATAACGAACAGGTTCTATCCCACTGACATCCAAAAGAGAGAACGCAAACCTCATGTGCTCGCAATTATATTTTCGACCGTTCGGGGGGAAAATTAAGGCGATATTTTGAAGTTGTCCAAAATTCGCACATTGTAAATATATGCTATACAAACAAATAGAAGCCCACCCTCCACAAGGGGGGCGGGCCTACGCGCGACAGGCCAGAGGCAGGACGGACGTTCTGTTTGAAAGGTGGCTTACTGGAGGGGGGCGAAGTAGCCCGTCTCGTCGCGGCCGGAGCGGCTCAGCAGGTATGCCTCCACCTCCACGGGGAGGTAACGGCGGCCGAAGTCCGTACCCAGCGACGAGGTGTAGCTGAGCACGTATACGCCGGACGGTATGGACAGGATGTCCGACATGACCGAAGAAAGGCCCTCCGGCCGGTAGACGTAGTAGCTCTCGCCCATCGTGTTGTCGGTGATGTAGTCTATCTCGTTGGCGGGGGCGGCGTTGTTCATCAGTATCGTGTTGAACGAAACCGAGTTGTTGTTCATGAAGGCCGCAAGGTCGGAAAGCGAATAGCTGTTGAACGCCACGTCGCTGACATCGCCCGAGGTTATGTAGATTATGGCCCGCTTCTTCTCCGCGCTGATGAGGTTGTTGGCGGAAAGGCGGATGGCCAGGTCCACGGCGCAGTCGGCCGCATAGGGGGCCTTGAGGGCGCGCACGGAGAAGTTTGACAGGTCGGAGGGGGAACCGGTGAACTCGGTCGTCGGCACGGATGACGCGCTCACGATCTCGACGCGGCCCTTCCCTTCCATGGAGGCGGCAATCTCGCGGACAGCGGTGTTCACCTGCTCCTCGTAGTCCCGCATCCCGTACGAGCGGTCGATGAGCAGGGTTATGTCGGCGAAGGTGTTGCTGTTCGCGCTTCCGACCAGCTCCATGTCCGCCACCGGCCGCTTGCCCTCGGTTATGAGGAAGTTGCCCGCGCCCAGGCCCACGATGGGCTGCCGCTTGCGGTTCTCCACCTTCAGCTCGAGCGTCACCTTGGGGAAGGAATCGGAGTAGACCCGCTGGATCTGCACGAAGAAGCCGCCAATCAGCTCGGACATCTTGGACATGACGTATATCTCGTTGGCCTTGAAGTCGGTGACGATTATGTTGCCGTTCCTGTCGGGGACCGCGCTCGTGATCTGGGTCTTTCCGTTGCCCGTGGTGGCGTTCTCGAACACCGCGCCGCTGAACACGTCCACCGTCAGCACCCTGTTCAGGTCCGCGATGATCAGGTAGTTGCCCCAGCACTTCATGCCCTCGGCCTTCTTGAGCGTGCCCGGCTCCACGAGGATGCCCCGGAAGTTTCCGGCGCGGTCAAACTCGTACACGCCGCCCCGCACGCTGTCGGCGACGAAGACCCGGTCCTGCCAGACGGTGATTCCCGTGGGGGACTTGAGTCCCTCGAACTCGTCGGACTTCCTGCCGAACGAAAGCAGGCCGTTGCCGTCCTGGTCAAACACGACGACCCTGTTGTTGCCGTAGTCGGTCACGTAGATGTTGCCCTGGCTGTCCTCGGCCACGTACTGGGGGCCGATCAGCTCGCCCAGACCCCGGCCCTTCTTGCCGATGTGCTTCACGAGCTTTCCGGTGGAATCAAGTTCGGACAGCCTGTTGCCCGCGCTCTCGCTGACCAGGAGATGGCCGGAGGAAAGGCGGATGATGTCCACGGGCCGGTCCAGGCCCTCAAGCCCGCGCACCCGGTCCAGGACGACGCCGTTCACGTCGTAGCGCAGCAGCTCGTTGGACCCGTACGCGACGACCCAGACGGAGCCGTCAGGGTTGGGCAGGGAGGAGATCGGATGGCTGTATATGAGGACCTTGCCGTTCAGGCTGGGGAAGTTGCCCGCCTCCGTGTAGCGCTGGGTAAAGCCGTACTCGGTCTCGGTGATGCGCCTGTCGCCGACGATCTCTATCTTGTTGGGCAGGAGGAGGCCGCCCCAGTCCTGCTGGCGGGCCATCTCCCACTGGCGCAGGGCCTCGCCCTCAACGCCGGACATATAATAGGACTTGCCCAGCCACTCCAGTATGCGGTTCTCGCCGGGCAGGTAGGAAAGGGCCTTCTCAAACTCGAGTATGGCCTCGTTGTAGTTTCCGCGGTAGTAGCTCTGCACGCCGCGCCGGAACTCCTCCTCGGCGAAGCCCGCCTGCGAGCTCCGTTCGGTGGAGCCTTCCTCGCGGAAGGAGTCCACGAGGTTGTCCGCGGGAAAGGCAAACAGAGATGCGAGAGCAAGTATCGATACGGCAACCAAAGTCTTTTTCATTTTTCCCCTTCCATTTCCAAAGTTTCCTGCAGGTGCTCCGCTATGAGGGTATTATCCCTGTCCAGCTGGGAAGCCTGCGTCAGGTAGCGCTTGGCCTCCGAGTACAGGCCCATCTTATAGTACACCCAGCCCACGCTGTCCATGCAGGCCGCGCTGTTCGGCGCCAGGGCCAGGGCCCGCTTGCAGTAGTTCAGGGCCTTGACCAGGTCCCGCTCCTCGTTGGCAAGGACATAGCCCAGGCCGTTGAGGGCCGTGGGGTTCTCCTCGTCCTCGGCGAGCGCCTTCTGGTAATATGCGATGCAGCCGTCAACATCGTCCTCCTGCCAGGCTATGTAGGCAAGGGAGGCATAGGCGGAGGCCTTCTTGTAGCCCAGCTCGATGAGCTTGTTCAGCTCAAAGTCCGCCAGCTTGTGGCGGCCGGTCAGGCAGTAGATGACCGCGAGCAGGTAGCGGCACTGCAGCACCCGCTTCGCGCCCTTCTCGTCTGTGTCGGAGCCTTCGGCCGTGACGACCTGCTCCAGGTACAGGAGCGCGTCATCATAGCGCTTGAGCTTCGCGTAGCACAGCCCCGCGTAGTACGCGACCTCTATGGAATCGACATAGGAGTCTGATGGGAGGGAGAGAAAAAAAGAAAGCGCGTCCGTATAATTCTTTTCATTATAGAGGGCAATGCCTTCGTCAAGGCCTTTCGTTTCGTCCATGCTTACTTCCTGTTGACAGTTTCTCCCTTTGATTTTCGACACTTTGGAGTTCGATGTTTAGGAGGCAGTTTCAAAAGAAAGCGACTTTTGAAGCAGGCCCGGGAAACGCGGAGCAGGCATGGCGGTCAAAGTAAATGGACCCCCCTGGTCGGCTTGACGACGTAGCAGGCCGGGGAAAAGCCGAAGATGCGCTCGTAATCGGCGAGCTTGGCCTTGTAGGCCTCCACGTCCCCGTTGCGGAGGATGGAATAGGTGCAGCGGCCAAAGCCCTTGCCGGTGATGCGCCCGCAGTTGACGGGGTTGCGCAGGTCGTCCGGGTTCAGGTCCAGCTCCTGCACCCGCTTTAGGATCCAGTCTATCTCGGGGCAGGATATGTCGTAGAGGTCCCGCATGTTCTCATGGCTCTTCTTGACGGCGCGGGCAAAGGAGGAGAAGTCCCCCTCGGCTATGGCTGAATAGGCGTCGAGCACGCAGCGGTGCTCCTCGATGATGCACAGGAGCCGGCGCCTCGTGTCCTCGCCCACCACGGACAGCACCTCGTTGCGCTCGGACTCGTTCTCCTCGTAGCGCCAGCCCCCGGGAACGTTGGAGCGGGTCTCCCGGAGCTCTCCCAGCAGCAGGACGTTCTCCGGCTGCTGCAGGCTGCCCTCGTTCCAGGTGGTGATGCGGGGGACGCGGGCATCGGTGAGGATTATGGTCTTGTCCTTGAATTTAAAGGGAATGGTCTCGCACTCGTTCCTGCTGTAGTCCGTCAGGACCACGCAGCCTTCTTTGGAATATATCGGGGTGAAGTTGTCCGCCTTGTGGTTCCCGATGCCGTAGTAAAGCCTGTTCGCCCGCTCGATGACCTGCAGCAGCTCCACCCGCCTGCAGCGGAAATGGCAGAGCTCCTTGACGCACCAGGCGGTCGCTATCTTTATGGCGGTCGTTATCCCGAAGCCCGCCGACGGCTGGATGTCCGAATAGACCGTGAAGTTCATCCCGCAGCACTCGTAGCCGCCGCTGGCAAAGCCCGCGATGACCGACTTGACCGCGTTGGCCCACTTGTCCTCCTTGCGGAACTTGAGCGAGGCCAGGCTCGCACGCTTGCTGTCGTCCAGCTGCACATAGCGGAAACGCAGGTTGGGATCAGTCCGCTTGGAGACCGCGACGTACACCGGCAGGTTCACCGCCATGGAAAGTGTTTTGTCCTTAAAAAACCAGGAATGTTCGCCGATGAGGTGAAAGCGGCCCGGAGCCACGGCCACCACGTCCGGAGCCTCGCCATACTCTTTCTTATGAGCTTCTACAACCGCATCCATCTGCCATTACCGCCAACGTTCTTTCTTTATTGAAATTTTATATTCAAGATAATACAATCATAATATAATGAAAACGGTTATTTTACAAGTTTTTTGCGCAATTTTTTCTGGAATTATTGAGGGAGCGGCCATTCCAAACGAGCTTTTCCTGCTCGGCTCCCCCCTCCTCGCGCTCCTGTCCCTCGTACCGCTCTACATATCCCTTTACAGGGCAAAGACATATAAAGAGTCCTTCTGTATGTTCTTCCTCCAGACCCTGACCGTCCATCTGTGCTCCAGCTTCTGGCTGGCCAACTTCAGGGACTTCGCCCTGTTCACCCTGGGGGCAAGCGCGCTCGGCACGGCCTGCGAGGGCGGAATCGTCGGCATCATCTTCCACGCCCTCCCCTCCCTGCGCACGGACGGAGGGGACCTGCAGGAAGACGCGGGGCTCAAAGCCTTCGCCCCCATGGAGCGGGTCCTCTGGTTCTCCGCCTGCGTGCTCGCGTACGAATGGTTCAAATCCGTGGGCTTCCTGGCCTACCCCTGGGGCACCCTCTTCCTGGCCGCCTCCAAGTGGAAGCTCTTTGCCCAGATAGCCTCCCTCACCGGCATCTGGGGAATCACGTTCATCTATGCCCTGGCGAACGCCCTCGTCGGGGAGGGCCTGTGCCTGCTCTCGCGGCGGACCGTCCCTCCGGCATCCGCCCTGTCCTACCGGGCGACGGCCAGCTTCTGCGCCGCCATCTGGGGGCTTTCCGCCGCATACGGCCTGTACCAGTACCTGCTGCCCCGCCAGGAGCTGAAGACCATACACACCGTTGCCGTCCAGCAGAACATGGACCCCTGGGAGGGGGGCGAAGCCCGTTCGATCGCAAGCTCCATGCGGCTCACCGAGCAGGCGGTGCAGGAGACCCGCGACAAGGGCCAGGAGGTGGACCTGGTGCTGTGGAGCGAGGGGGTGCTGGAGCGCTCCTTCCCCGACGCCCGCTTCCACTACCTGCATTCGCCCGAGGACGAAAGCCTGTCCGCCTTCATACACCGGATGAACGCCCCCTTCATCATCGGGGGGCAGACCCGGGTGAACCGGGCAAGGCGCCACTACTCCAACAGCGCGATCTTCTACGACAGCACGGGCAGCTACGCGGGCTTCTACTCCAAGATCCACCTGGTCCCCTTCGCCGAAGCCATTCCGTTCGGCGACAGTCCCCTGGTGCAGACACTGATGGAGCGCGTGGTCGGCCTTTCCCACGGCTGGACACCCGGCTGGCAGTACACGCTCTTCCGCGTCCCCATCGCCCTCGGCAGGCAGCTGGAATGTCCCGTGGAATACAAGACGGCCCCCTCCCCGGTGGTGGGCCTGAACATGCAGGGGGCCGCCGACCCGGCCATGACGGAGGCCTTCACCGAGGGCGGCAGGGACAATCCCGACAGCTTCGTCACCTTCTCCGTGCCGATATGCTTCGAGGACGCCTTCGCCGACGTGTGCACCCCCCTCTTCAAGCTTGGCTCAGAGGTCTTCATGAACATCACGAACGACTCATGGTCGAACACCGCCTCCGCGGAATACCAGCACTACGCCATCGCGAGCTACCTGGCGATCGAATACCGCACGACGCTCGTCCGCGCGGCGAACTCCGGCTATACGGTGGTGCTGGACCCGGCGGGCCGCGTCCTGGCCGACCTGCCCCTCTTCACCGAGGCGGCCCTCTCCTATCCCGTGCCCGTCTACGCCCACAAGGCCACGACCTACGTCCTGCTGGGCGACTGGCTGCCCTATACGGCCTTCATCCTGATGGGCCTGTACGGCCTCGTGCTGCTCTGGCGGTCACGGCGGGAGACAAGCTAGAAGGCAAAAGAATACTGGTTAGAATACAAGCGAATACCGACTGGAATACACGCGGATTCCGGCTAGAATGCAAGAGAATTCCAGCTGGAATACAATCGTATACCGACTGGAATACGATCGGATTCCAGCCGGTATACGGGCCAGGTCCGCACAAGGCCGGCTAGCGGTAGATGGTCACGACATTATAGGTCTCGTAGGCAGAATCGCTGCTGGAATTCTTTGTCGCACCCCCAAAGCTGATGGTGCAGCGCCACCCGACGGCTGGGCCCCTGTTCCATCCCAGGCCGGGATTGAGTCATAG
>CAMJAJ010000031.1 GCA_946403565.1 uncultured Treponema sp.
CCTCTCCTGTCTCGTTGAAGAGCGGGTCGTCCGCGCTCAAGGTGGGGAAGGGGTGCTCCGTGCCGAAGGTCTGCGGATTGGACAGGTGCTGGATCAACAGGTCCGCCCGGTCGGCGTTGGGCAGTTCCGCCAGCAGGGGCCAGAAGCCTGCCACGGTCTTGCGCGGCAGCTGTTTCTCCTCCTGGTCCAGGTCGTGGTAGAAGTTCGTCTCCGGATTCCACATGAGGCGGTTTATGCGGGTCTTCAGGCTGAAGTAGAGCTTCTTGTACTGGAAGCTCAGGTCCTTGTCGTTGAGGATATCTCCCAGGGCGGACATGTGGGCGGCGTTTATCGCCATGCAGCTGTTGAAGTCAACCGGGTAGCATGCGCCGTCGCGCGGGGAGTTGGCCATCGTGGAGCTGGTGTGGGGAACCGCATACAGGCCGTTCTGCTGCTTGAAGGTCAGGTTTATCCAGTCCATGTACTTGCAGAGGGTCGGCATGACCTCCTTGATCCTCCGCTTGTTGGCTCCCTTGTGGTAGAGGTTGTATTCCGCCCAGGCGAAGAGCGGCAGTCCGATGCCCTCGGGGTTGTCTTTCGTCGTCAGGGGCGTGTTCGTAGCCGCGTCGTATTTCCAGCGGATTGCCCCGTTCTCCTCCTGCATCGAGTAGAAGTAGTCGATGTTCTTGTTGGCCGGAAAGTTCCGGTTTGAGTAGACGAGGAAGAAGGAGGAGAAGATGGATTCGGACTGGTCCAGTATGTACTTGCCGTCCATTGGATAGATGAAGTAGCCGTCGGGGGAAAGTTCTCCGGAGGTCGGATTTATCCAATAGTCCGAGAGCCAGTTCCACGTCTTGTTATAAATATCAACAAAATCCTGATCATAGAAGTGGATTTTGGGAAAGTCGTGCTTGTTCACACATTCTCCTAAGTCTGTCGCCGTCAAGGGGTACCGCAGTTCCCCCTCGAAAGATACTTGAGGCGAATTTGGTTCAGGTTCGGATGTCCGTCAGGACCCTGGAACCTGCCTTGCTTCTCTATTATAACATATCTTTTCCAAAAACGGTAGGAAGTTGGCAAATAATTTTTGTTTTTTCGGGAAAGGGAGGCCTCCGGAGTGCGGCTCCTGCCTTTTCGGGCTTGCCCAGTTTTTGGAGATGCCCTATAATGCCCCGGTATGGAAGAAACTACGCTTGACCTGTGTATATGCACCGGAGCGACCCTGCTCTACCTGGCCGTGGGGGCCTGGGGCTTCGTGAAACTGCGGACCGCCAGGAAGCGGCTGCGGGAGGAGGGAAAGGACCTGCCCCCCGCCGACGGGAAGTTCCGCCCCGCCATCATGGCGTCGGCGGCCCTGCTCGTCCTGCCGTTCCTGATCTACTTCAAGCCCTACGTCACCGGGGTCCTGGAGGCCTGTGCCGTGCTGGGCCTGTACATTACGCTCCGCGAGCGACTGGGGGCGGGCAGGTCCTGAGGGGCTGCCCGGCTGTCCCTTACTTGCCCTTTGCGGCCGCCGCCTTCACCGCGTCTGCGAAGAGCTTGTTCTGGTCGGTGCGCTCCGGGGCTGAGAATCCGGGGCCGCCGTCCTTGTCTATGCGGTAGATCTCCGACGTGTCCGTGATGTAGGCGGGGCTGGACGGGTTGTTGACCCACCAGTCCAGGACGGAGACCACGCAGAGCGTGTACTTGAGCAGGTTCGCGTTCGTCGCGGCCGTCACGTCGTCAGGCCGCTTTGCGCCGAGGAGCACGTCCAGGCGCTTGGAAACGGGGTTGGGGATGTCGAATGAGTAGCGGTCCCAGGGGTTCAGCACTCCCAGCACCGGCTTCTTGCCCTCCTGGTTCTCGTCTATGCGGCGGACAATCGTCGTCAGGACGCTCTTGAGGTAGTCGGCCCGGATGTTGAGCGGGCGGTACTTGCTGTCGTTCTGCGGCTTGGTCAGCGTGGGCGCGCTGAACTTGAGCGACGGGAAGAAGTAGTACTTGGCCCGCCAGAACATGTTGTTCAGGTTCTCCTTGCCGAACTGGGTCTGGGGATAGTCCTTCTGCGAGTAGGCCGTGTTTACGAACTGGCGCAGGTACTCGCCGTACTGCTTCAGGAAGAGGTCCTCGCGGTAGTTGGACCACTCGGAGAAGATCGTGGAGATGTCGTCGCCGCTCTCCTTGAAGCCCTCGGCCTCGCCGAGCTTGAAGCTGATGTTGCGGCAGCCGTGGAAGAAGTCCTCGAGGATCTGCAGGAGGACCACCAGCACCTGGATGCCGTTCATGGGGCTGAGCATGTTGAAACCGTCGTCGAACTTGTAGATGGGCTGGAAGTAGGGGTACATGTCCGGGTGCTTCTCCAGCTCGGAGAAACCGCCCTCCGGGAAGAGCTGCTCCAGCACCTTCAGACCGGACTTGGTGAGGTCGTCGAACTCGCCCATCTGCCGCATCTGGGGCTTCCGCTCCTCCTTCTTCTCCGCCTCCTCCTGCTTCTCCTCCTTTTCCGCAGGCTTCTCCTTCTCGGCGATCAGGAGGTCAAACTTGGACAGGCCGACGAATTTGAGGATCTGGCCGGCCTGGCTCGTGAAGAACTTGGGGTAGGCCTCGTAGCCCGTGCCGCACATGCGCATGAGCAGGGGGTACATGCCGCGGACCATCTGGTCCACCACGTAGAGCCATTCGGTGATGCCCTGCTTGGCCAGGGTCTGCACCTGCACCTTGTCCACCTTGGGATACTGCATGAGGTCGCTGTAGATGTCCTTGATGAGTGCCGCGACCTTCTGGTCCCCGATGTAGTAGACCGTCAGAAGCTCCTTGTAGACGGCGCTGACGAAGGGAACCATCATCCCGACGGTCAGCTCGCCCGCGTTCTCCTGCAGGGCCTCGCCCATCAGCTTTATGTCGTGCACCGTCCACTTGCCGACGGACCTGAGGAACTTGAACTTCAGGTCGGTCTCGGTCGCGATCTTGGCCTTGTAGGTGTCCGGAGAAATCTGGATGAAGGTCTTTATGGTGCTTATGAAGGCCTGGAGGTGGTCCACGTTGGACTTGATCTTGTACTCGCCGTAGCTCCGGGACAGCTTCGTGCGGTTCTTGGCGGACAGGTTGTAGAAGAAGTTGAACACGCCGCGGTCGGGCTTGAGGTCGTAGGCCTCGCTCATCATGAGGCGGTCTATCATCTTGATGTCGTGGGAGGACATTTCCTGCAAATCGCCGTCCTTGATCATCTTGCCACCGGTCTTGACCCCCGCGCCTGTGGCTCCTGACATCTTGGGCAGGTTGGCGCTTCCGCTCTGTGAGGCTACGTCCGATGAAGACAGGCCTGAGCCCTTGACGACGGCCCTGTTGCGCTTCTTGCTCTTGGGCATGCTGTCGGGATTCACGGGAACCGAGCGCTCCTGGAGCACCTCCCCTCCAAGCACCTTCTGCATCTTTGCAGCTTCCACAGGGTCAATAGGTCCGATGTTCTGCCTCGTATGGTCCAGTGTTCCCGGAGCCAGCTTTTTTTCTGCCATATCTCGTCTTCCCCTCTGCGTTTAGTTGACTTTTTGTTTATATGCCTTCTTCTTTTTTCGACAAAGGCCACGGGCCATTATAGGGGATAAACAAATATATTTCAATCCTTGCGCCGCGTGTCCAGTGCGACGGCAGGGCGAATTTGTACGCCACAAGGCCTCGGTCTCTGGCTAGTATTTGAACTTATTGGCTGCACTTTCTCGTTGGTTCGCTCACGTGAAGCCTGAGCTTCGCGCGACCGGATGCTTGAGCTCCATGCGACCGGATGCTTGAGCTTCGCGCGACCGGATGCTTGGGCTTCACGGCAGAATGCCGGGGGCCTGGCCGCTTGATGGAATATTGCGTTGATATTGCGTGGAATTCTGCCGAGTATATGAGAAGGATTATGCGTGAACGGAAAAGGGTAGCCCTCTTCATCGACTATGCGGAAACCGAGTATTCGCAGAAGATTGTCGCGGGGGCGAATTTGGTATTGAAGAGGCGGGGCTACGACATCCTGGTTTTCCCGACCGGGGGTGGGGAAAACTTCGTCATGTCCTACGACTACCAGTACCTGTCCGTCGCGGCCCATATCAACGAGGCGAACGTGGACGGCGTCATCTTCGTCTCCACGCAGGCCCTGAACTACTACGAGCACGAGTTCGTCGAATCCTACATCAAGTCCTTTTCCTCCATCCCCATCGTCAGCATCGGCTACATCTACGGCAGCATCCCCAGCGTCATCGCCAACTCCGACGCGGCCATGCGGGAGATGGTCTCCCACCTCATCACCGACCACCACCGGAAGAAGTTCGCCCTGCTGGACGTGTCCAAGGGTGCGCAGGACGCGGTGAGCCGCCGGCAGGTGTTCATGGATGTCATGGCCGAGCACGGGCTCAAGCTGGACGAAGGCAACGTGATCGTCGGCAACTTCGGCTACTACACCGCCTACCAGGCCCTGGAGGAGTACCGGCAGCGGAAGGGGGGCTTTGACTTTGACGCCATGGTGGCCCTGAACGACGAGATGGCCTTCGCCTGCGTGGACTGCCTGAAGAAGTACGGCATCCGCGTGCCGGAGGACGTGGTGGTCACGGGCTTTGACAACTCCGGCCGCGCGATGCTGGGCGTCCCGCCCCTCACGACCGTGGACCAGAACATCGAGCTGCAGGCCGCCATCGCCGCCGACAAGATCTGCAACGTCATAGAGCACAGGGGGTACGAGCTCATCACGACCGTCAACGCCCGTACCGTGTACCGGCAGTCATGCGGCTGCCTGAAGGTCGAGGACGGCTACTTCAAGGAGCGGAGCAGGAGCGGCCGCATCCTGCAGTCCCGCTACGACGACCGGGGCTTCGGCCTTGCCGAGTGGTATGTCAGGCGGGGGGAGTTCACCCAGGTCATCAAGATGTTCACGGGGATGCAGGTGAACGACTCCCTGGACGAGTTCCGCTCGCACCTGAACAGCGACATGGTGGCCTTCGGCATAGAGAGCGCGGCGATCGTCCTCTTTGAGAACCCCATCAGCATGGACAAGCAGTTCTACTTTACCCTGCCGGACTCGGCCATGGTCTTTACGGCGATGGACGGGGAGACGGGCTTTGCCCTGGACGAGGAGTCGCCCCCCGTGAAGTTCCATCCCCGCAAGCAGATCCTGCCGGACTACATCCTGGATTCGCTCGACGGGATGTTCGTGGTCGCGCTGTTCCGCAACTCCATCCTCTACGGCTACATGCTCTTCCGCCCCGGCCGCTTCGACATAACCGTGTACACGATGGTCTGCCGCATCATCTCCAACAACCTGGCCTCCTCGTACTCGCTCAGCAAGTCCGTGGAGGAGAAGAAGGAGCTGTCCGACAAGTACAGCATCATCCATGCCATCTCGGTGACGGACGAGATGACCGGCCTGCTGAACCGGCGGGGCTTCATCTCCCTTGCGGAAAAGACGCTCGATGCGAGCCGGTCGGGACAGGGAAAGGGCATCGTCCTCTTTGGCGACATAGACGGGCTCAAGAAGATAAACGACAGCTACGGCCACGCGGCCGGCGACAAGGCAATCATCGCGGAGGCGGAACTGCTCAAGAAGAGCTTCCGCGCGACGGACGTGATCGGCCGCATGGGCGGGGACGAGTTTGCCATCATAGCCCCCTCGCTCGGAATCGCCAAGTACAAGGAGATACGGAAATCCCTGGACAAGGCCTGCGCGGACTGGAACAAGGGTTCCGGCGAGCCGTTCACCCTCTCAATCAGCCTGGGCTGCGTGGCCTATCCTGTCCGGGATGCGGGCGCGGACGGCTACGACCTTGCGAAGCTCCTGGAGATGGCGGACAGCGCCCTCTACTTTGAGAAGCGGGACAAGCACACCCTGCGGGACGACTAGGGGCGTCGGCCCCGGTCCGGCTGTCCGCGTCATGGACGGACCTGCCGCGGCTGCAAGGTTCCGACTCGGCGGCATCCTCTAAAAACTGCTGAAAGCGAGTTTTTAGAGGTGCCCTAGAACCTGAACTTGAGCGAGATGGAGAAGGGGGCGGAGGCGAGGCTGGAAAGCGACAGGTCCTCGGCGTAGTAGCTGTGCCGCCAGAACTGGTTGTAATGGTCCTTCTCGTTGTACTTGCCGCGGTCGATCGACGGGGCGCGGATGAAGGAGGTCCCCACCTGGAGGCTTGCGCCTCCCATCTCAAAGCCCAGCCCGAGCGACACGCCCACCTCCGGAACCCAGCCCTTGCCGTTGTCCCCGCCCAGGCCCGTGTAGCCGTAGTGGTCGAAGTTCGCATAGTAGAGCCCGAAGAGGGTCCCTCCCGTCACCGTCACGTACTGGCCGAGTCGGCAGGAGAGGGCGACCGGCAGCCGCACCAGGAAGTCCATGTTTCCCCGCTCCGCGTAGGGGTTGTACTCGCCCTTGCGGTGCGGCAGGTAGAAGTAGGTATCCTTGTCATCGGTTCCGAGCGCGCCGTCATCATACAGCAGCTCCCAGTAGCGGACGGCGGTGGGGTTCACCGCGTTCAGGTTTATGTGGCCGTAGGGGCGCACGCCCACCGTATAGCGGCCCAGGTCCTTTGCCGCCCCCGCCCAGAAGGAGATCGTGTGGCTCATGGCGATATCGTCCTTGTCCACCTTGCTTTTCGTTCCGTTTATCGGGGGCACCGCCATGTAGGAGAGGCCGAAGCCCCGCATGCTGTCCTTGCTGAAGTCGAAGGCCGCCTGCAGGCGGGGGAAGAACTTGTCGTTGCCCCAGGGGCCCAGGTGCCACATGCAGAGGTCCCCGCCCAGCGAGAGGCGGGCCTTGTAGTCGCCCGACCCCAGGTTCGCCGCGAGCGTGAGCCCGGGCATGGCCATGCCGATGCCGCCTGAGACGCAGAAGTCGTAGTAGCGGATCTGGGCGGAGAATTTGGTTCCGTAGGCGAACGTTCCCGCCAGGCCCAGGTCCGTCATGTTGGACGGCCAGTTCTGGAAGTTTGCGATCGCGTTGTAGTAGACGAGGGAGGCGAAGAGGTTCCCGTACTGCATGCTCGCGCCGGCGTTCCAGTAGTTCTCGTCCACGCCGGTCTTCAGCACGGGGGCGGTGTAGTTGCGGTCCTTCAGGTGCTCCGTGAAGGCCGCCTCGTAGTAGAAGGGCGAGCTGTAGTCGTCGTAGTCCGTGTGGAACACCCCGAAGGAGCCCGTGTTCTGGCCGCTGTGCTGCACGTGCCCGTAGCGCAGGGGCTTGTAGACCCCGGACGATTCCACTTCCGCCGTCCACGCAAAGAGGCCCGCGGGGAACATCGTCATGAGGAGTATCGCTGCGAGTGGTCGGACGGACGGCTTCTTTTTCATTTGCTTGCACCTGTTTCCAACAGGCAGTGTACTACTTTTGCAACGTCCGTGTCTATGACAAGCTTTTGGTACTCGGCGGTCGCCCGCTCGTAGGCCTCGTCGCTTGCAAAGGTGCGCAGTATCCTGGCATAGATGTCGGCGGAGTGGCGGATGAAGGTCCCCAGGCCGTTCTTCTTCATGAACTCCAGGTTGCCCTTCTCCTGTCCATATATGTAGTTGCTGATGATGACGGGCTTCTTCTGGGAGGCGGTCTCCATGATGGAGGAGGCCCCCGCCTTCGTCACCACGAGGTCGGACAGCTTGATCAGGCTGTCCATGCAGTTCACGAAGCCGTAGATGTGCAGGTCCAGCCAGGGGGCGACCTTCTTCACCAGCTCCAACGAGCGGTAGAGCCCCTTGTTGCGGCCGCAGACCACGGCGACGCTGAAGGGGGCGCGGTGCAGGACGCACTGGTTTACGATCTTGAGCGCGCCGGGCAGGCCCTCTCCGCCTCCGGCCAGCAGGACGACCCGTTTGTCCTGGGGGTAGCCGTATTTGCGGCGCAGGAAGCTGATCTCGTCCCCGGTGACGGGACGGGCGAACTTCTTGTCGAACAGGAAGGGGACGACGCGCACCCGTTCCGGGGCGACCCCGCATTTGAGCGCGAAGCTCCGGAACTGTTCGGAGGCCACCAGGTAGTCCTGGTCCTTCAGGTAGAACCAGGCGGACGGCCCGGTGAAGGGGTCGGTCGTTATGACCGACAGGCGGATGTTCCGCCCGGTCTTCCTTTGCACCTTCCTGATTGCGTCGCGCAGGACGGGGGTCATCACGAAGTGGAAGCTCACCACGTCGGTGATGTCCTTTTCCGTCAGGACCTTCTGGAGGTAGGGGAGGGTGTGCAGGCGGGAGGAATAGCGGACGATCTTCTGGAAGAAGGTGAATTCGCCCAGGTTGTAGATGAAGGGCCAGGCCCCGTGGATATAGTTGCAGGCGATTCCGTAGCTCTTTTCAACGAGGAGGTGGCCGCCCCAGTTCTTCCGGTCAAAGCCGCACAGCAGCTCCACTTTTGCGCCGGGAGCATAGTCAAAGAAGGCCTCCTGCAGAACTCTGGCCTGGGCCCGGTGACCGTTGCCTGTATTTAAATAGACGAGCAGGAAGTGCCGTCCGTCCTCGTTGTTTGCCACTTCTAAAGTATAAGAGGAAACGCGATGTGCTGTCAATATCGGGCCTTTTTATGCCAGTCCACTTGCAACGGTGACCGACCTTTGCAAGTGGGCGGGCAGGCAGGCCCTTTCGTAAGAGTTTTCTTATCTTCCTCTTATAAAGGCTTAATGAACGCCGGCCTTCCCTGCGGTATAGTGGGTATCGTAAGGTTGAGATGTTCCTCCTGCCTGTGCAGGAGTTCAGGATATAAACCCGCCAAAAAAAGGATAGAGGCTGCCACGGCAGCCAGAGCTGCTCGGAGCGGTGGAGACCCGCTCCTTTTTCGGACTGTTACTGCCTTGAAAACAGTCCTGGGCATGGAGTTGGCATTGGAGACGCCGGCTTCATGCCTTTTTTT
>CAMJAJ010000032.1 GCA_946403565.1 uncultured Treponema sp.
GTTCAGCTGGCAGGTGGGCCCGAAGCAATTCGTGGAGTGCACCCAGCCGGGCGATGAGAGCCGCTTCGTCGGAAAGACCCTCAACGAGTGGTTCAAGACCCTTTCCATCGAGGAAAAGAAGGTCTTCGTCGAATCCGTGTTCCAGATCCTGGAGGGAAGCAAGGCAAAGACGAACTTCGAGCTGACGAAGAACTGGTTCGAAAGCCTCGTCGGCATGAAGAAGTCCCTGGACAGCCTCCCCAAGGCCTCGCGGGACACGATGTGGAAGAACATACAGGTCCTCGTAAAGATCGTCGCCGACGAGTTCGCAAAGCAGATCCTGCCGGACATCCCGCACAGGCAGGGCTGACATGAAGAAAGGAAGCTTCGAGCTGTACCTGGGCACCGCCCTGGTATCCCTGGTCCTCCTCCTTGCGCTCGTCAGCACGTTCTATACCCCCTACGGCATCAACGACATAGACATAACGGCCAGGAACTGCCCGCCCTCGCCCAGCCACATCGCCGGAACGGACAACCTGGGCAGGGACATATTCAGCCGCCTGATGACCGGAGGCCGGTTCACCATCCTGGTCGCGCTCAGCACGGTCGCGCTCAGCTCCCTGGCGGGAAGCATCCTGGGCATGATTTCAGGATACTTCGGGGGCGTGCTCGACGAAATCATCATGCGGGCCGTGGACGCGCTCACCTCCTTTCCCGGAATCCTCATCGCACTGGTCGTCGTCACCGTGCTTGACTGGGGTAAGTTCACGATAATACTTGCGCTCGTCATCATGTTCACGCCGAGCTTCACCCGCATCGTGCGGGTCGGGACGCTCAAATACCGGGAGGCGGAGTTCATCCAGAACTGCAGGGTGTTCGGCTGCTCGCTCCCCAGGATCCTCCTGATGCACATCTACCCCAACGTCTTTCCCCTGCTCTTTCCTTCTATAATAGTGGGGCTTTCCAACGCCATCCTCGCGGAATCCAGCATGAGCTACCTGGGCCTTGGCATACAGCCGCCGACCCCGAGCTGGGGCTGGATGCTCAGCGAGGCTCAGAACATGGTGTTCAAGTCGCCGTGGTACGCCGCCAGCACGGGAAGCCTTATCGTCCTTGCCGTGGTCGGATTCAACTGCCTCGGCGAGGGCCTCCGCAGGATAACCGGGGGGGGCATCTAGCCCGCAAGCCATGCAGGAAGCGGCGCTCCTTTCGATCAAAGACCTCCTCATCTGCATAGAGTCCCAGGACGGCAGACGCTACCCCGCGGTGGACGGAATCAGCCTTGACATACGGAAGGGGGAGATTCTCGCGCTGGTCGGCGAAAGCGGCTGCGGAAAAAGCTTGACCGCCCTCGCGGTTGAAGGACTGCTGGACGGAGCCGCCATGCAGTGCGGCGGAAGCATCACATTTGACGGAAGGGAGCTTGACTCGCTCACGGAAAAGGAGCGGCTCACGATCTACGGACGCGACATAGGGATGGTATTCCAGGAACCGATGACGAGCCTGGACCCCCTGATGAAGATCGGCGAGCAGGTGGGAGAAAGTTTGCAGCTCCACAGCGTCCTCGGAAAGCAGGCCCTGGAAAAACTCGTGGAAGAAGCCCTCGCAGCCGTGAACCTTGAGGAGCCGCGCCGCCTGATGCAGCAATACCCCCATGAGCTTTCCGGCGGCATGCGGCAGCGCGTCATGATAGCGAGCGCGACAATCTGCCGCCCCAAGCTCCTCATAGCGGACGAACCGACCACCGCCCTGGACGCGCTGACACAGGAGCAGGTCATCTCGCTGCTCAAGAAGATAAACGCGGATTACGGGACGGCGATACTCTTCATCTCGCACGACCTGACGCTGGTGTCCCAGATCTGCGACAGGATCGCGGTCATGTATGCGGGGAAGATCGTCGAGCAGGGGGACACGAAGGACGTGCTGCGCTCCCCGGTCCACCCCTACACGAGCGCCCTGCTCGCCTCGGTGCCGTCAAGGAAGATGAAGGGGCGGCCCCTCGACTGCATAGGCGGGCGGGTGCCCACCGTGACGGAGGAAAAGCCCCCCTGCCCCTTCGCCCCCCGCTGCCCCAAGGCGCAGGCCACATGCCTGGAACGGCCGCCCCTGACCACGGAGCTGCCGGGAGGCCACACGGCCTGCTGCAACTTCCCCCTGGCAGCAAAATCCGATATACTGTAGCCCATGAAAGAAGAGAAGGACAAGGAGCGGCTGGACAAGGTGCTGTCCAACAACGGCTTCGGCTCCCGCAAGACGGTGCGCAGGCTCATCCGGGACGGTGCCGTGCGCGTGAACGGGGAGCTCGTGACGCAGCCGGAAGTGCACGTGAACGTCGCGCTCGACAGGATATGCGTTGACGGGGAGGAGCAGCAGGTCATACGCCATGTCTACCTGATGATGAACAAGGCGGCAGGCGACGTCTGCTCCACCAAGTGCGGCGAGCACCGGACGGTATTCGAAGCCCTCGATGAAAAGTACCTGGGCAAGTTCATGGGCGGCACGGTCGCGGCCGTGGGCAGGCTGGACGTAGACACCGAAGGGCTGCTCGTATTCACGACGGACGGAGCGCTGAACCATTTCCTGACGGCCCCCAAGAACAGGATACCCAAGACCTACCTCGTCCGCCTGCGCGACGCGCTTTCACCGGAGAAACAGGCGCGCTACACGGAGAAGCTGAAAAAAGGAATCCACATAGAGGCGGAAGGCAGCGAGCCCGCCGCGGACTGCCTGGGTGCAGAGTGCGAGTGGGACGGCGACTCCGAGTGCAGGCTCACCATCTACGAAGGCAAGTACCACGAGGTCAAGCGGATGTTCCTCGCGCTCGGCAACGAGGTCACCTACCTCAAGCGCCTGCGGATGAACGGGTTGGAGCTTGACCCCGCCCTTACTCCCGGCCAGTACCGGGAACTGACGGACACGGAGCTGGAACTGCTGGCCCGGCGGCAGGCAGGAGACAACCCGCAGTAGTTCACTTCCGACGCACCCGGCGGGGTGCGTCCTGAACTGCTTTCCCAGGGGGCGTCGGAACCGCCTTACACCCGGCGGATGTCCTCCAACGTGGCTCCTGCGTCCGCGATGATTTTCCGCATGTCATCCAGCTCTATACCGGAGGCACGGAGCGTGACCTTGCGCTTACCCGCCTCCTCGACATCGGCGGTGACGAGGGAGACGATGTTGCCGTTTTTGTCGGCCAGGGAGGTGGAGATGACGCTCAGCGCGCCGGGCTTGTCCCCCATCACGAAGGTGGCGCGGACGCCGGCGTGCCGGGTACCGAACATGCTGATGAAGGCCTTGAACAGGTCGCTCTCCGTGATTATGCCTATCACGAGCTCGTCCTGCTTCACGACGAGCGAGCCGATGTCGTAGTCCAGCATCAGGCGGGCGGCCTCCTCCACGGTCTCGTTCGCACTGACGGTGACCACCGGAGAAACCATGACCTTGCTGACCGTCATCTTGTTCAGAAGGTAGCTCAGCTCGAACATATCCAGAGTGGTCGCATCGCTCGGACCTGAGTTCTTTATGTCGTTGCTCGTGATGATTCCGATGAGGCAGCCGGACTTGTCCAGCACCGGCAGCTTGGTTATGTTGTTCTTCATCATCAGGTCCTTTGCCTCAGGCAAGGGCCTGTCTCCCGTTATGGTCACGGGATTCCTCGTCATAACGTCATTCACCAACATACAGTCACCTCCAAAAACTCATTACGTCGTTACGCAAAATCAACCGCCCAGATAGGCGGACTTCACGGCCTCGTTGGAAATCAAATCCGCGGCGCGGCCTTCCATCGTCACCTTTCCGGTCTCCAGGATATAGGCCCGGTTCGCAATCGAAAGGGCCTTGTATGCATTCTGTTCCACCAGGAGGACGGTCGTGCCCTCCCGGTTTATCTGCTGGATAATCCTGAAAATCTCATCGACCAGGATGGGGGCAAGCCCCATGCTTGGCTCGTCCAAAAGCAGGAGGGACGGCTTGGACATGAGGCTCCGTCCCATCGCAAGCATCTGCTGCTCGCCGCCGGAAAGCGTAGCCGCCTCCTGCCGTTCCCGCTCCTTCAACCGGGGGAAAAGCGCAAAGACCCGCTCCATGTCCTGCCGGATTCCCGCCTAGTCGTTCCGCGTAAAGGCGCCCAGCTCCAGGTTCTCCCGGACGCTCATGTTCGCAAAGACCCGACGACCTTCGGGAACCTGGACCAGCCCCAGCCTCACGATCCGGTCGGCACCCATCGCGGATATGTCCTGTCCGTTGAAGGTGACCGACCCCGCGGCCTTCTTGATTATGCCGCTCAGGCTGTGCAGGGTCGTGGTCTTGCCCGCGCCGTTGGACCCGATAAGGCTGATTATCTCTCCCTGCTCGACGGAAAAGGAAATGCCCCTGAGCGCCTTGATGGCTCCGTACGAGACCTCCAGGCCCTTCACTTCCAGCATGCTCATGACGCGCCCTCCTTGCCGCCCGCAAAGCCAGAACCGAGGTAGGCCTTGACCACATCCTCGTTGTTCTGAATCTCCTCCGGCAGCCCGCTTGCGATGACGCGGCCATAGTTCAAGACCATGAGCCGTTCGCATATACCCATCACGAGCTTCATGTCGTGCTCGATGAGCAGGATCGTCAGGTTGAACTCCTTACGGATGAACGAGATGAGCTCCATAAGCTCCTCCGTCTCCTGACCGTTCATACCGGCGGCGGGTTCATCAAGCAGAAGGAGCTTGGGCTCGCTCGCCAGCGCACGGCATATCTCCAGCTTACGCTGCTCTCCATAGGGAAGGTTGCGGGCCAGCTCATTCTTGAAAGAATCGATGTGGAACAGGGAAAGCAGGCGTCCGGCCTTCTCCCGCATCATGTTCTCGTCCCGGCGGAAGCGTGACGTGCGGAACTCCACATCAAGCGGGGTCACCGTCCGCTTCTGGTGCAGGGCAATCTTCACGTTGTCCTCGACCGTCAGCGAACCAAACAGCCTGATGTTCTGGAAGGTGCGGGCTATGCCGATGCGGTTCAGCTGCGCCGGATTCCTGCCGCTTATGACGGAAAGCTTCCCGTCCCGGTCCACGAAGGTAATCGTCCCTTCAGTGGGCTTGTACACGCCGGAAAGCATGTTGAACACGGTGGTCTTGCCGGCCCCGTTCGGCCCGATGAGCCCGATGAGCTCGCCTGCGTAGAGGTCCAGATTGAACGAGGATACGGCCCGGAGTCCCCCGAACTGTATCGAGATATCCTTTGCCCGGAGCAGCAGCTCCCGCTTTTCATTGTCTGCCATAGGCTAGGCCTCCTTCCTAAAGCGCGCGATAAGCCGCCTGCAGAAGGCGGGGGCCTTTTCGTACAGGCCGGTGAAGCTTATCTCCTTGGTGCCCAGGAGGCCCTGCGGCCTAAAGAGCATCATCAGCGTCAACAGCACGGGATAAATCAGGAGCCGGTAGTCCTTGAGGATGCGGAGCATCTCCTGAAGAATCGTCAGCGAGAAGGCGGCGATGACCGAACCGGTGACGCTGCCCATTCCACCGAACACCACGTAAATCAAATCGTTTATGGAAGCATTGAAGTCAAACTGCTTGGGCTGGATGAACCCTATGAAGGGCGCATACAGGCCCCCGGCAAGTCCGGCTATAAACGACGCAATGACGAAGCCTATCATCTTGTAGCGGAAGACCGAGATGCCGTTGCTCCTGGCAGCAATCTCGTCCTCGCGGACGGCAAGGATTGCCCGCCCGTACGTGGAGCGGATGAAATTGTGCAGCAGGACGATGACGAGCACCAGCGTCCCGATTATGGCAAGATAGGACAGGCTCGCACCGTGGTCCAGGGACGTCGTGAATATGGTGCTGAACTGCTTGCCGTTGGGGCCGCCGGTCAAATCCTTCAGGTTCACCAGGAAGACCCTGATTATCTCGCCGAAAGCGAGCGTCACGATGGCGAGGTAGTCGCCTTCGAGCTTCAACGTCGGGAAGCCGATCAAGAAGCCCACGAACGCAGCGACAAGGGCCGCCATGACAATGCTCAGGGGGAGGGGTATATGCAGGCTCTCGGTCAAGGCGATGACCATATACGCCCCGACGGCCTCAAAGCCCGCCTGCCCCAGGGAAAGCTGCCCCGTGATGCCGGAGATGACGTTGACCGAGATGGCCATAAGCGCATTGATTCCGCCGAGGGTGATTATCTGGGCAGAGTAGGCGTCGATCGCACCGACCTCGATGAGGAGGGCGGGAATGACAATGGCGGCAAGCGCGAGGCTGGACAGCAGAATCATGTTCCGTATGTTTTTATCCTTCATCATGCACCCCCTAGACCTTCACGACCTGCTTCTTTCCCAAAAGGCCGGTGGGTTTGACAAGCAGGATGGCGATGAGTATGCAGTAGGAAATGGCATCGGCATACTGGGAAGAGATATAGGCCTTCGCCATCGTCTCTGCGATTCCAAGGATTACACCGCCTACCATGGCTCCCGGAACGGAACCGATGCCGCCCAGGACGGCCGCGACAAAGGCCTTGAGCCCGGGGATGTAGCCCATCGTCGGATCAATCTGCGGATAGGCGCTCGCGTACAGCACGCCGCCCGCTCCTGCAAGGATGGAACCGATGACGAAGGTTATCGCTATCGTGTTGTTGACGCTGATTCCCATCAGGCTCGCAGCCCCCATGTCATAGCTGACCGCCCGCATGGCCTTGCCCGTCCGCGTGTAGTTTATGAGCAGGTTCAGCAGGAGCATCAGCACTATCGAGGCGACGATGACGAGGATCTGGATGTCGGAGATGGAGACCAGCCCGTTCGGATATGCCGACGTAACGAGCGTATGCGTCGCGGACGGCATGACGGGATAGGGACGCGGATCGGGCCCCACGAAGGGCAAGACGCGCATGAGGTTCTGCAGGATCAGCTCCACCGCAATCGCAGTAATCAATGAGTTGAGCCGGGGCGAATTCCTCAGGGGCCGGTATGCGCAGCGCTCGATGACAATGCTCAGGCACGCGCAGACAAGCATGGCCGCCGCAAAGGCGCAGGACAGCCCCAGGGGCGTAGTCCCCATGGCACGCAACACGAAATAGCCCGTATACGCCCCGACCATCATCACGTCGCCGTGCGCAAAATTTATCAGCTTCACGATGCCGTACACCATCGTGTAGCCGAGCGCAATCAAGGCGTAGATGCTTCCGAGCGACAGGCCGTTGACCAGCTGCTTTAACAAGATATCCACAGTCTTCTCCTAACGGGCATCTAAAAGACGGGCAATCCGACACGAGGCTTCGGTCGAGGCCCCAGAACCCGTTTCCCGATGTTCCCGAAACAAAAAAGGGAGGCATACCGCATACAATCCGATATGCACCCCCTTGTGCATGGCTATCCTAGCACATTTCTGTGGAAAAGTCTATAGGGCCAGTTGCAAAAGTCAGTCACTTTTACAACTGGCATCCCTAAAATCGAATCTGTCCTCATAAATCTGCCGGCATTTGAGGAACTGAACATCCGTAAGGGCAGGCAGCTCCATAAGCACCCCATCCTTGACGACAGACACTTCCAGACAGCGGTGACTTTCAAGCAGCCACCCTGCCCCCACCCCCAGGTTCATCAGGAGCTTTCCGTTCCCGTAATTTGCCTTCACGCAGTGACGGACATCGCGTTCATCATAAAAGGAGACGACCACCTGCATGGAAGGATTCGGTTTCTTCTTCAGGAAAAGCCGCGACAGCAATCCTGACCGCTTCCGTTCATGCTCTCCGTCCATGTTGAATTCCGTGAACACATAGTCATCCGGAGGGCCGGCAAATTCGAGATACAGGAAATCCATGTCCTTTCCCTGCACGTAGTCCTCAAACTTGACGGCAAGCCCGCCGGGTCCATCCTGAAGCGTGCAGGGGATATCCCGTACCGAAAAGACCTTCTTGAGGGATTTAAACGACAGTCCAAACACATCCGCAGAATTCCCCAGGTCATAATCCCCGGTGGAAAGCGCGCAGGCAAGGTTGCGTTTCTTTATCGCAGCGTAATCAAACTCGCCTTCATTTGGAACAAAGGAATTACGACCGTCATCCCACACATACTCTCCGGAAGAAACGAGCCAGTTGTACAGGTAATACATGGAAAGAGGATCCACCTCGGAGGATATGCCTTTATTCCGCAGAAGCGACTTCCTTGTCTCGATGGAAGCGTCATATCCTTTCGTTATGATCAGCTCGATATTCGCACATCCCTTCTGCTTGAGCATATAATAGTGCCCGAAGTCCCACAATTTGCCGTACGAACTACACCCCCGTATATCATCCTCCACGACTTTTTTATAGGAACGGATACTGTACGCCCCCCAGCCGTCCATAAAGCACGTTCCGACAGTGTCATAGTCAAAATCAGTCACCAGCTGATAGTCCGTAGGGACGTTGAAGACCGAGAACATCTTGCCATCGCTGTTATCCACGCCGACGCCCCAGGACGGCACGATAAAAATATTCAGCAGAAGGAGCAGGAAAAGGCGGGACGCCCCTTCCACGACATGCTTCAGGACGAACACCGCATAAACGACCAGGACACAGACAAGCGCAGACCAGCTCCGCGAGAAAAAGCTGTTCGTATCACTCCGGATGAAACTGAACAGGTAGGACACCATCGGTATCAGGACCATAGAGATTACCATCGTGCAGGGCACAAGGTTCTCCGCAAAAAGGGCTTTCACAGACAGACCGCTCTTACCGCCGGCCTTCACGCACCTGCACAAGAACAGGACCGAAAGCCAGACCACAAGAGCAAGCGGCACCACACGCATCGCAGTATACAGGGGATACCGGAACATATTTCGTGCATACGGCATGAACCATTCAGGCAGCTCCTGGCCGAAGAGAGA
>CAMJAJ010000033.1 GCA_946403565.1 uncultured Treponema sp.
GGCGGTAGCCTTGAAGCTCCGCCGGTACTAGCCTGGAAGCTCCGCCGGTACTTGCCCACCGCGATGCACGGAATACGCATGCCATAAGCAAACCCATCAGCAAGGACCCGCTGTAGAAGCCGGCCTGGACGGTTGAACTGCCTTTGGCGGGCGTTCTGCGCATTTTTCCGTTAAACTTTTACTTGACTTACCGATAATGAAATTAGGAGTTATTGATTTCTCATGGAGGAGGTCAAGTATGTACAATAACGGAATTAACCTTAACGCAGCCTCTTACAGGACGATTTTTACCGCCGGTACCTCATCGGGCAGGCTGTGTGTTCCCGTGAAGCCGGGCCTCGTAAAGTATGCCCAGCTCTCTTATGTCCACGGGACAGCGGCCAAGGAAGGTCAGAGGACGGTCTCCCTTGACAGAATTCATATACTCAACAGCCTGATTGACCAGCTGGTCAGCATGAACAAGAAGGCCCTGGACAAGGACAGCGTCACGGCCCTTTCTGACGAGCAGAAGGACGCGCTCATAAAGAGCTACGAGGAGCAGATCCACTCCGCCATCGCGCTTGCCCAGCAGCCCCAGACCTACGGACTTGCGGGACTCATGCCCGAAGCCGGCGTGCTGGTCAACATAACGGCGTAAAAAGCCCAGAGGCTTTTCCACGTTCCGCGTGTTCCTCTTGAGCCCGCCGCATAGAAAGAGCCCACGCTTTGCGTGGGCTCGCGTCGTTGATGGTCATGCCCACAGGAGCCACAGGACCAGTCCTGCGGCCGCCGTCGTGATAATCGTAAAGGGCACCCCAAGTTTGAGCCATCCGGCGAAGGACATGGGGTAGCCCTCTTTTTTTAGGATCCCCATGGAGACGATGTTCGCGCTCGCGCCGAAGGGCGTCAGGTTGCCTCCCAGGCAGCTTCCCACGAGCAGGGCGAACATGTACAGCTCCGCCCTGAGCCCCATGCTGGCGGCCAGCGTTCCCGCGACGGGAAGCATGGCGATGATGTAGGGCACGTTGTCCACGAAGCCTGAGATTGCGACGGAGACCAGCAGGATGATGAAGAAGCCCGCCAGCTTGGAGCCGCCGGTGAGTCCCGCCAGGAAGTGGGCAAAGTCCTCCAGCAGTCCGGTCTGCTGGATGGCCCCGATGACGATGAAGATCCCGATCAGGAAGCCGATGGTCTCCCAGTCAAGCCCCCGTATCATCTCCGTTGTCTCCTCCTTGGATTTGCCTTGGACGAGCTTGTACCAGACGATTCCCACCATGCCCAGGGTGAACACGAACAGGCCGCTCAGGTACTTTATCTCGGCGGGGATGAACGAGATGGCCGCCAGGCCGAAGATCATCAGCAGCAGGAGGACGAAGGGCAGCCAGGAGATGACCTGCGTCTTTTCCATGTCCAGCTTGTTCTTTCCCGTCTTGGCAAAGAAGCTGTAGAAGAAGAGGCAGCCCGCCAGCATGCCGGTCTGCACGATGAAGAAGATGGAGAGCGTGCCATTGTGGACGAAGAAGTCGTTGAAGTTGTAGCCCGCGTAGCTTGCGAAAATCATCGACGGCGGGTCGCCCACGAGCGTCGCCGTCCCTTCCAGGTTGCTCATCACGGACAGGCCCACCATGAAGTTGACGGGGCTCAGCTTGAGCTTCTTGCAGAGGGCCAGGGCGATGGGGGCCATGACCAGGACGGTCGCCACGTTCTCGACGAAGATCGAGATGATTCCCGTCATGGCGAGGATCGCCACGATCGCCACGCCGGTGTTGCTGCAGCCGGCCACGATGGCGTCCGCGATGCGGGCGGGCACCTTGGAATAGATGAAGAGGGCGGCGATGACCATGCTGCCTATGTAAATCATCAGCACGTTCCAGTTCACCGCCTCGGTCAGCGAGTAGAGCAGGGCGTAGGGCCGCCAGGAGCCTGTGTAGTCTGCCGGCGGCCTGAATATGGCACCGGGCAGGACGGTTCCCAGCAGGACGACCAGGACCGCGGCACCGGTCGTGAAAATGACCTTCCGCTCCTGAAAGGCAATGACCAGCGCGTACATGACGAGCGCGACGGCCAGGACAATCCATTTTACGTTCAACATGGGGTCAGTATAGGGCATCTCTAGAAACTGTGCAAGTATACTTTTTGGGGGAACGGCCGCCGGGTGCTGCCCCGTCGCATGCAGCTCCCGCTGACGGGCACCGGCCGCTGCGGGGCTGTTCGTCTCGGGCCGGTCTGTCTGCGGTCCGCCGGTTCGTCTGTCTGCGGTCCGCTCCCGCCGCTAGAAGGCCTGGCGGCTCCAGTCGGCGATGTAGTCGTCCAGGCTCCTGCGCGCCTTCTCCTGCTCGCCCTCCTCCAGCGGCGTGGCCTGGCAGTTCTCCAGGAGGAAGGGGAGGATTATCCGCTCCTTGAAGATTGCGAAGCGGGAGGGCAGGGCCTCGGGCAGGACGAGCTGCTCCTCCGGCGGCATGTTGCCCAGAAGGTCGTGGTAAAAGGCGGGGAAGAGGCTGGCGTTCACGGCCTTTATGGAGGAGAAGCCCCCCGCGATGCCGAATTCCTTGGAGTCCAGGGCCATGTCCCGGTAGCGCTCCATCATGGCCTTCTGCGAGTCCTCGCGGAAGAACCACTCGATGAAGGCCTCCGCCTTGCTGGGGTTCCTGGCCTTCCGGTACAGGCCCATGCACACGATGTCGTCCTCCAGGGGGATGCCCGTGCCGCTGGAGACCCACCTGAACGAGAGGCTGGCGTCCGGCTCCTCCTTCATCGTATAGAACTCGCGGCTGTTCATGTAGGTGAACAGGCTGCGGCCTTCGGCGAGCCACTTGCTTTCCGGCCGGTAGAGGTAGCTGAACTTGAAGTCCTGCTCGGCCGACGAGGAGCTGTGGTTGGACAGGGTCCAGTCCTTCAGGTAGCCCACGGCGGAATCCAGCGCGTCCTTCCCGTAGGAGAAGGTGCTGCCTCCCTCCGCAAAGCCCGCCCCCATGGACTTTGCCACCAGGTAGAGGAAGTCTTCGTCCCAGGAGGGGGCGAAGCCCATCTGCTGGTACACGCCCTTGTCGTCGGTGCGGGAGAACTCGCCGTCCGCCTCGCGTATCTGTCCCAGCGTGAGGATGTGGCCGTCCTTGACGTAGCGGGCGTTCTCTTCCTTAAAGACGACCGCGGGGAGGTTGAAGCTGACGGGAAGCAGGTATTGGGTTCCGTTGTAGCTGCCGTAGCCCAGGAGTGTCGTATAGAATGCGGCCTTGGGCAGCTTGTTCTGGCTGAAGAACTTCTCCGCGGGGGAAAAGTTCTTCTTCATGGAGGAGGTCTTGAGCCAGGGGCCTATGACCAGGTCGGGCGGCAGCTCGTCGCGGGCGGGCGGCAGGGAGCGGGAGACGCTGTCCTTGTAGACCAGGACGGCCTTCACGTCGTGGGTCGCGTTGAACAGCTCCACGTAGGAGGCGAGCTCCGCCCTGTCGCTCCATATCACGAGCGGGTCCTCCCGTCCGCCCGGACAGGAGGAAAGCAGGATGCAGAGGGCGAGGATGGCGGCGGCCAGCCCGGCCGTGCGCCTCCATCCCGCCATGCGGCGGACAGGCTCAGCAGTGCGGCCCCGTTCCGTCATGCGGCGGACAGGCCCGGCCTCGTGGCCTGCTCGTCCCCCGGCCGGAAGTCTATTTCGAGAGCCTGTCGGCCTCCTCATATATCGCGCTGTAAACGGTGTCAATCTGGTCCTCTTCAAGGCTGCTGAATGCGACGCGCAGGGTGTGCGCGTCTATCGATATTGTACCGATTCCGCGCTCCTTTAGCAACGTCTGCCGCAGCTCTTCCGCGTTGACGTTCTTGGTGTGGAAGGCCATGAAGTAGCCCGAGTTGAAGGGCAGGGCCTCCAGCTCGCTGCTCTTGTGCCCGTCCACGAAGGCGCGCACCTTCCGGTAGCGGCCCTCCAGCACCTTCCTGAGTTCGGCCTTCTGGCTTTCGAAGCCGGGGTTCTGGAAGGCGCGGAGCAGGAGCGACTGGGGAACGGTGGAGGAGCAGGAGACGGACGAGCGGATCGCACCCATGAGCTTCTTGACGAGCGCGTCGTACTGGGCCTCGCTCATGCCCTTGCTGGCGAAGCTGATGAAGCCGCAGCGGAAGCCCCAGGCGAAGTCCTCCTTGGTGGGGCCGTCGATCTTGGCGGCGAGCACGTTCTCGCTCAGGTCGGCCAGGTAGGCGAAGAGGGACTGCTTCTCTATGTCGTCCTCGTAGTCCAGGCCAAAGTAGGCGTCGTCGCACCAGACCATGACCTTCACGCCCCTGTCGGCCAGCGACTTCACGAAGGCGACGATCTCCTTCGCCTCGGCGGCGGTGGGGCTGTAGCCTGAGGGGTTCTGGGGGAAGTTGAGCAGCACGCGGACGGAGCCCTTCGCGGCCTCCTCCTCCATCTTTGCCTTCAGGCCCGCTATGTTGAACTTGCCGTCCTTGAACATCTGGAACTGGACGAAGGGGGCGTTGCGCCTGGCGCTCGCAATCAGCACGTAGTTGTCCCAGGAGGGGTCGCTCGCGATGAGCGAATGCTCCTCGTCCAGGAAGAGGTCTGCCAGGTAGGAGATTCCGGCGGTCAGGCCGGGCACGAGGACGGGAAGGGAGAAGGGCTTGTCCTTGAGCAGGGGGTTCTTCCGGATGATGCTCTCCTTCCACATGGCGCGGAGGTCGGGGTTTCCGGCGGTCGGCGCGTATGCCACAAGCTCCCGGGAGCTGAGGGAGGGGACGATTTCCTGCACGGAAGGCAGGGCGACGGGAGCGCCGTGTATGACCGTCATCCCGATGGTTCCGTTCGCCGTCTTGCCAAGCTTCTTGGCCTCGCCGCTCTGGGCGATGATCCCCTTGGGAAAATACAGCCTGCGTCCCATGTCGGAAAGGAGGCTGCCCGCAGTGGTGCCCTTGAGGGCTTCGTTCAACTCTTGTGCCAGTTCGTTTTCCATGGCCCGATTTTATCTTGAATCATAGCCCGCTGTCAAGATTTTTATTCATTTGGCGCCCGTATTCCTGCATATTTATGCAGTTTTGCCAGGGCTTCCGCTGAAGCGTTTTTCCGTGAGGCTAGGCTGACGGGTTCGGGGTAACGCTGAAGTGGCTGGTGAAGGAGCGGCTCCTCGTGTAGGCCAGGTAGGCGAGGGCCATCAGGATGCCGCACAGGCCCCAGCCGACGGGATAGGCGAAGAGCATGGGGACGTAGCTGTCCGTGTACCGCGTGATGACGAAGAGGTAGATCTGGCGGAAAGCCACGAAGGAGGAGAGCATGACGGCGGTGGGGGCGAGCGCGTTGCCCAGGCCCCGCAGCACCCCGGCGAAGACCATCGTCAGGCAGCGGAACACGTAGAAGGGCGCGCCGACGCGGATGAAGCAGGCCCCGTAGTACAGCACCTCCCCGTCCCGGTTGAACAGCGACACGAGGGGCGCGGGGGCCAGCTCGAAGGCCAGGATCAGCAGGACGCTGACGGCGAGCGCCATGCCCAGCGCGATGGCCGAACCGCGCCGTATCCGGTCCAGCTTGAGCGCGCCGTAGTTCTGACCGGCGAAGGTGGTCACGGCGAGCGATATGCTCTGCAATGACAACATGGAGAACTGGTCTATCTTGCCGAAGCAGGCCCAGCCCGCCATGAAGGAGGAGCCGAAGCGGTTGATGTAGCTCATCACGAAGACGTTGGAGAAGGCGGTGATGGACATCTGGATGCCGCCGGGAAGCCCCTGGCGCAGCACGCGGGCAAGGCACTGCCTGTCTATCCTGAGCTCCCGGGGCCTGAGCCGGTAGCACTCCTTGGTCCGCAGCATGATGACGAGGACCAGGACCATCGCCACGGCCTGGGAGATGACCGTCGCGTAGGCGGCCCCCTCTATGCCCTTGCCCAGGCCCAGCACGAACACGAAGTCCAGGGCGACGTTGACGAGCGAGGAGGCGACGAGGAAGTAGAGGGGCCGCCGGGAGTCGCCCAGCGCCCGGAGGATTCCCGCCGCGACGTTGTAGACGAGCTGGAAGAGGGAGCCCGCGAAGTAGATGCGGAGATAGCTGTCCGCCATGCTGAACACGTCGTCCGGGGTGGACATGAGGCGGAGCATGACCGGCGAGGCGAAATGCCCGAAGGCGATGAGGAAGACGCCCGCGACGAGGCTGCCCGCGAGCATCGTGTGGACCGTCCTGCCCACCCGCCCGTAGTCCTTCGCGCCGAAGTACTGGGAGATGACGACCGCCCCTCCTGCCGAAAGCCCCATGAAGAAGCCGATGAGGGCGTTGATGAGGAAGCCCGTGGAGCCGATTGCGGCCAGGGCCTCCTTGCCTACGTAGTTGCCGACTATCACGCAGTCCACGGTGTTGTAGAGCTGCTGGAAGAGGTTTCCCGCGAGCAGGGGCAGGGAGAAGCGGACGATCAGGGGGATGATGGCCCCCTGCGTCATGTCGGTCGTGTCTTCTTTTTTCAGGCGCGTCGTACCTTGCATCCTGTTCGCCGCTAGTTCACGATGATGCCGTTCTTTTCCTGCGCCCAGCTCCAGCGCTCGTTCCATACGTCCATGACCTGGTCGAACGTCATGTCCTTCGCGGAGGCGTGCTCGATGAGCTGGCGGAGCCGCAGCTCCCCGCCCTGGCAGATGAACAGGCCGGAGTCCACGTTCAGGGTCGTCAGCAGGTTCTCCTCGCCCGTGAAGGAGGGCGTGTCCACCAGTATCTCGATTCCCTCGAAGCTCCGGTACACGTCTGCCAGGTTGTTCTCGCTGAGCAGGACGGGGATTTCACCCTCGTTGTACTGGAAGCCGGACTTCTCCACCATCCACTTGACGAACACCATGGCCGCGAGCTTCTTCGTGCCGTTGGACTTGACGTTTATGCCGAAGTTGTTGTCCGGCAGGGCGGAGGCTATCTGCACCCCGTCCACCTGCATGGGGAAGGGCATGTAGCCTATGTTTTCGGGGCTTGCCCCGGCGTTCTGAACCTGCGTGAACACCCAGGAGCCGAGCGCCATCGTCGCTATCTCCCCCCGGTTCATCATCCCCTTGCAGCCCTCCCAGTCGGTCGCGGTGAAGTCCTCCTCGATGAGCCCTTCCGCGACGGCCTCGTAGAGGATGCGGTACACGTTGTAGGCCCCGTTGCTGCCGTTCCGCGGGGAGAAGGGGTCCCGCTCGTGGAGCAGGGTGTGGTTCAGGTAGCTTGAATCCCCGGTCGCGGTGTTCGTGATGTAGTAGTCCCACTGGTTCAGCGGCCAGCCCGAGGCGTAGTTGGTGTAGAGGGGGATGGCCTTGGTCTTCTCCTTTATGAGCCGCAGGGCGTCAAGGAACTCGTCGGGGGTCTTGGGCAGCTTCTTTATCCCCGCCTCGCGGAACACCTTCTTGTTGTAGATGATCCCCTGCACGTTTCCGGCCGAGGCTATGCCGTAGACCCGCCCCCCGTAGGAGAACTGGTCCGCAAAGCGCAGGCTCCTGGAAAGCTCCTCCTCCGTGCCGTAGGGGATGAAGTACTTGGAGTACTGCGACCTGTCGGTGATGGGAATCATCATGACCTCGCCCCAGTTGCCCTGGTTCAGCATCTCCGTCGCCGTGGACGTGTAGTCGGTGAGGGCCTCCACGGACACCTTTATGCCGGGGTACACGCGGTTGAAGTCTTTCAGGTAGTCGTTCCAGGAGTACCCGTTGTATTCAGGCGAGGCCATGTCCGTCCTGTGGGAAACCAGGGTTATGGAGGCCTCCAGGTCAACGGCCGTCTCCCCGAGCACGATGTCGATGTACTTGGTCTCGTAGGCGTTGAAGTCGTCTTCGGCGGGGGAGTCGTTTCTCCTGCCGCAGGAAAGGAGCAGGAAGGGCAGGCAGAGGGCTGCGATGGCTTTCTTGGTCGGGTTCATACGGCAATTATACCATCCCGCCCGAGATAGTCAAGGCAAGGGGGCGAACGGGCGCAGGAGGGGGCGGCACGGGCGTGGGATGGCGGGGGGCGATGGGCCGAACGGGCATGGGCGCGCTCCTGCCCCCGGTAGGTAATATTTCTGATTGCGTTTTACAGATGCTCTGCTATCATCGGTTATATATACGCATTAGCGCAATTCACGCATTGCGAGGAGAGAGTTTTATCTATGTCTATGCTCGAAAAGAAGCCCTTGGTTACCGATCTATATACGGCGGATCCCTCCGCCCATGTCTTCAACGGAAAAATCTATATCTATCCCTCGCACGACGAGGATATCGATGTGGAGAACAACGACAACGGCGACCAGTACGACATGAAGGATTACCATGTGTACGAGATGCCCGACACGGAGACCTATCCCCGGGACTGCGGCTGCGTCCTGCGCCTGCAGGATGTTCCCTGGGCCTCCAAGCAGCTGTGGGCGCCGGACTGCGTGGAGAAAAACGGTACGTATTACTTTGTCTTCCCGGCCCGCGACAAGAAGGGGATGTTCCGCATCGGCGTCGCGAAGGGTGACAGCCCTGCCGGGCCGTTCAAGGCCGAGCCCGACTACATACAGGGAACCTACAGCATAGACCCCTGCCTGTTCCCGGACGACGACGGCCGGCACTTCCTGACCTTCGGCGGACTGTGGGGAGGCCAGCTGGACCAGTACCGGAACAACACCTGGAGCGCGGACAACAAGGAGCCGAAGGGCAGCGAGACCGCCTGCATGCCCAAGATTGCCCTGATGAAGGACAGCCTGACGGAGCTTGCCGAATCCCCCCGCGACCTGGTAATCGTGGACGAGAAGGGCAAGCCCCTCACCGGCGGGGACGAGGAGCGCCGCTATTTTGAGGACCCCTGGCTCTTCAAGAAGG
>CAMJAJ010000034.1 GCA_946403565.1 uncultured Treponema sp.
TCATGGAGAAGCCCGCCAAGGACATGAACATAGACGACTGGAAGATTCCCCAGGAGTCCAGGGCCGGGCTGCCGGACGACCTTGAGTACCTGGCGTCCATGGGCATCTACATCTTCAACGCCAAGACGATGGACGAGATGCTGGACAACAAGTACAATGACTTCGGAAAGGAAATCATCCCCCAGGCGATAAAGAGCAAGAAGGTCAACAGCTACGTCTTCAACGGCTACTGGGAGGACATCGGAACCATCCGCTCCTTCTACGAGGCCACGCTGGACCTCACGAACCCTGTTCCGCACTTCAACTTCTACGAGGAGGAGAAGCCGATATACACCCACATGCGCAACCTGCCGCCGAGCAAGATCAACCATGCGGACATGACTGCCACGCTTGCGAGCGAGGGCTGCGTCATCACGAACAGCCGCATCCAGCGCTCCGTCATCGGTGTGCGCTCGATCATCAACGAGGGCTGCGACCTGGACGGCGTGATAATGATGGGTGCCGACTTCTACGAGGATGAGGAGCACATCAAGGAGAACAAGGCCAAGGGCATTCCCAACATGGGAATCGGCCGGAACTGCAAGATAAACAAGGCGATAATCGATAAGAACTCCCGCATCGGCGACGGCTGCTGTATCAACGTCTCGGGCAAGAAGTACGAGGACGGCGACCACGGCATGTTCTACAGTGCGGACGGAATCATCATCATCCGCAAGTTCGATGTGATTCCCGCCGGTACGGTCATCTAGCCCTGTCCTCCTGACGGCAGGCAGAGGCCCGGCATTAAAGCCGGGCCTTGTTTTTACCGATACTCTTCATATATCTATATCGAATTTCGAGAGGAATGAGGCGCTTTCAAAAGCGACCGGCTTTTGGGGCAGGCTCAGATTGTCGAAGGGGCAGTGCAAGGTCCAGACGGGCTTTGCACTGGACCAGGGGCGGCCCTGAAATCCAGATAGGCCTGGGGGTTGTATGTTTAAGACTAAAAAATGTATCACAGATATCGTTACCGGCGTTGCGGTCGTTGCTGTGATTATATTTCTGGCGCTGTGCATCATACCGCCGGTCAACGCCCGGTCCAACTATTCCCAAAAGTTCACCTGGATCACCATTTCCATCATAATCATCTCCGTCCTGCTGGTCCTGTACCGCCTGCACTCCCGCTTCTTAGCCAAGCAGCGGCACGACAGCCTGTACAACACCAAGACCGGCCTGCTGGAGGATTTCATCGGGAAGCTGAAATTCTGTTATTCCTATGACGATTTCTACAATATAATAGGCGATGTCCTGGAGGTGAAGGGGGACTGCTCGGTCATCTTCCTGAACCGGACCAAGAACTACGTCCTCTACAACAGCCCCGACAGGCTCACCTCCTCCAAGACGACGATAGAGACCCTGGAGATGAGCTACGACGAGAACTGGAGGGACGGCTTCTACCTGATGGGCGAGAACTACGGCGTGGTCGCCGACTACAAGAAGTCGCGCGGCTTCTTCCTGGTCTGCCAGGGCCTGCACCTCTACGTCTTCTGCCAGTACACGATGCTGTTTGACCAGGAGGTGTACAAGGAGCTCTTTGACGAGTACTGCAACTTCCGCAAGAGGACGGCGACGATCAGCGACCTGTCGGAAATAGCATCCCTCTCCCAGGAGTGGCAGCAGCTGGCCACCACCCAGCGGTCCTTCCTGCCGCACACCATGCCCAAGATAGACCACCTGGAGCTGGCCGCCTACTTCCGCCCCCTCATCAACGTTTCGGGAGACTACTACTCGGTCCTGCCCATCTCCAAGTCCAAGACCCTGCTGATGCTCGGCGACGTGTCCGGTAAGGGACTTGCGGCCGCCCTGGTCATGGGCCTCGTGATGAACACGGTCAAGATCCTTGAGGACAAGGACGACCTGCCCGGCATGATAAAGGCCGTTGACAAGGCAATCAAGGGCATGCACCTGCAGGACAAGTACACGGTCCTGTTCATCGGCATCGTGGACACGTCCAAGATGACCATCCGCTACATCAACGCGTCCATGTCCGACCCGCTGATTATCACGAAGTCTCCGGCGGGCTACCGCATAAAGCCCCTCACGTCCAACTGCTCGGTCGTTGGAATCATCGACGTGCCCGACGTGGAGCCGGACGAGGCCAAGCTGTTCCGGGGCGACGTGATCTTCATGTCGTCCGACGGTGTTTCCGAGGTCATGGACGACCAGGGGGTGGAGCTCGGCGACACCGACCTGTACCACGACACCATCACCAAGAGCGCGGCCAAGCATCCCAAGGAATTCGTGGACGACGTGGTGAACCTCGTCATGAGCTACAACGGCAACAAGAAGCTGCATGACGACGTGACCATGATGGTAGCAAAGGTTGTGGAGTAAAATATGGTTTTTCTGATTCTCAATGTCATCGTTGCGGTTTCCCTCATCACCTTTTCCTTCGCGATTGACTCCAAGTCCTCCGCCTCCAAGGATGGAAACCCGCTCGTAAACACCGTGCTGTTCCTCGCCTCGCTGTTCATGATGATGGCGATAACGATAGGCTTCTGCCTCTTTGCGCCGCAGAAGCTGGCCTTCACGATGGGGAAGCTGACCTACCTGCTCATGGCCTGGTTCAGCGTGCACAACGCGGTCTACATCGTCGACTTCCCCGAGTACAAGCGGAGCCGGCTGGGCGTGATCGTGCAGTGGACCCTCAACGTCATCGCGTTCATCTTCGTCTTCTTCGTGAAGGGCGGAATCACGGACATCTCCTTGAGCCCGGAGGACGGCTTCGTGCTTTCCTCCGCCACGATGTTCGCCGGCAAGCTGGGCCGGGCGCTCAACCTGTCCGTGTTCAACTTCTACGAGATCCTGTTCATCTACTTCGTGCCCTTCATCGCCTGCATCATGCTGCTGGTCAAGGCCGAGAACAGCAAGTCGCCGCTGGTCCGCCAGAAGTACCTGCTTGCGATTGCGGGCGGTCTTTCCGCGATGGTGGCCTACTTCCTCATCAACTATGCCTCGACCTTCCAGCCCATGCTGCGCACCCTCGTGTTCGGCAGCTTCGTCGTGGAGATAGTGGCCTTCATGTACGCCGACAAGGTGAACGAGCTGTGGGACGGCAAGAGCGTCTACCGGACGGGCCTCAAGTTCGTCGTCAAGTACCTGTTCCCCGCCCTGCTGCTGGGACTGTTCTTCACGATCACCTGGCCCATCTACAGTGGCCTTCCCGTCCTCTTCTTCGTCCTGTTCGCCGCGGAGACCGTCGGGCTCATCGCGGTCTGGCACCTCGCGGGACAGTTCATCACCAAGAAGGGCTGGATGCGCGACAGCCGCTACGAGGAGAGCTTTGCCAAGGAGCTGGCCGGCATAAACTTCAACGACGACCCAAAGGACATAACCAAGGAGCTGTTCGAGATTTTCAAGAAGTACGTGGACTCCTCCTCCCTGAAGATCCTCGTCGATTCCGGAGACAACTACCTCCAGTACGTCTACGACTCCTCCGAACCTGACGACGAGAAGACCCAGGGGCGGAACATCGAGATGAACGGCGAGATGTTCAACAAGCTGTTCAATATGAACCGCCATATCGTGTTCCGGGAGAATGTGCTGGCAGCAAAGGACTACAGCCTTTCGAGCGTAAAGGCGACCCTGCTCTCCTTCTTTGACGCGCTGGAATGCGACGCCTTCATCCTGCTCAGCGAGGGCCGGCACGTGACCGGACTCATCACGCTCGGCAAGAAGGGCAGCAACAACGTGTACAACGACTATGACTACCGGGTCTTCAACGACCTCTACTCCAACTTCTTCGTCATCGGCTACTACATGAAGAACATCATGAACGAGTCGGTCGTCGGCACGGTCAACCGCGAGATCAAGATGGCGGGGCAGATAATCACCTCCATCCAGGAGAACATGGACCGCGTGGACCTGCCGGGCAGGGTGGACGTGGGCTACCTGATGCACCCCGCCCACAACATCGGAGGCGAGTTCGTGGACATGATTCGCCTGACGGACACCCGCTACATCTACATCATCGGTGCCCTGAGCGGAAAGGGAATCGCCGCCTCCATGAACATGGTCATTCTTAAGTCGATCATCCGTACCTTCCTGTCCGAGACGACGGACTTCAAGATGCTGGTCTCCAAGGTGAACTCCTTCATCCGCGAGAGCCTGCCCAAGGGGACCGTCTTCTCCGGAATCTTCTCCCTCATGGACTTCAGCACGGACACCCTCTACTACATCAACTGCGGTACGCCGGCCCTGCTCCTGTACACCCGCGCCTACAACAACATCATCGAGATCCAGGGCGACGGCCACATCCTGGGATTCGCCAAGGACATGCTGGGAATCATAAAGGTGAAGAAGGTGCGCCTGGCCCCGGGCGACATCGTGTTCGCCTGTACGGACGGACTGGTGAACACCCGCTCCCTCCGCGGCGAGCGCTTCGGCAAGGCGAGGATCCAGAACGAGCTGCTCGAGAACAAGTCCTATCCGTCCGACCGCGTGCTCCAGTTCATGTACGACGCGCTGGTGCGGTTCGCCTCGACGGAACTGGACGACGACGTGACCGTCTTTATGATGAAATACCTTGTTCCTGAAGGAGGTCAGGCTAAATGAACCAGCTGGCTATAAACGAGAAGGTCGGCCCCAACTACATGCTCCTGGAGCTGACCGGCGACATAACGGCCTACACGCTTTCCGACCTGCAGGAGAAGCTGTACCAGTATATCGTGAGCACGAACGTCGTGCTGGATATGACCCAGGTGTCCTCCATGGACGCATCGGGCGTCGGCACGGTGCTTGCCACGATGAACGACGGTGCGGATAACGGGACCAAGCTGTTCATCATGAACCCTTCCGAGCCTGCCCACGAGGCATTGACGCGGACGGGCTTTTGGAGTAGCTTCTATGTCATCCATGCGATTACCGAAGTTTCTGATACATAAGGGCATCTCCAAGAACTCGCTTCCGGCGGTTTTGAGGGGTCGTTTTCCTTTCGCCGCCGTTTTCCTTTTGACGGTCATGTTCGTCTCCTCCTGCTCGAAGGGCGGTTCGCTCCAGTCTGCGGGGGTGGTATCCGGCGACAGCCAGCCTGCCGGTCAGCAGGCTGTGCTTCCCGAAAGCGGGGCGGGGCAGGCTGCCCCGGCGGTCATGCAGCCGTCGGATTCCGCCGGCGCCGTGCTTGCCCGTGCGGAGAAGACCCTGCCCTATCCCGACCGGGCCTCGCTCCAGAAGCTTGACGCGGTGCTCGCCTCCCTGCCCGCCAGGACGAGGGAAGGCATCCTGCTGGACTCCTCCAGCCGCGCCGAATTCCTGACCGACCTGGAGCAGCTGCTCGAGGAGGAGAAGGGCTTCCGCGGGGACGACCTTTCCCTCTTCTATTTAATCGATAAGCAGCACAAGGTGGGCGCGGACTATGTGCCCAAGGACCTGGTCCACCTGGAGAAGAACGACCTGTTCGACATAAACAAGAACAACCTTTCCCTGCGCCCCGAGGCCTACGAGGCCCTCTGCCGGATGGCCCGCGCCTCCCTCAAGGACGGGGTGCGCCTGCTGGTCAGCTCCACCTACCGGTCCTACGAGTACCAGAAGTGGCTCTTCCAGCACTGGGTGGACGTGGACGGGCTGGAGGAGGCCGAGCGCGAGTCCGCCCGGGCGGGGACCAGCCAGCACCAGCTCGGCGTGGCCGTGGACTTCGGCTCCGTCAGCGACGACTTCGCCGACACGGAGATGGGGCGGTGGGTCTACGCGCACTCGGAGGAGTACGGCTGGTCGCTCTCCTTCCCGCAGGGCTACGAGGACGTGACCGGCTTCCGCTGGGAGAGCTGGCATTTCCGCTACATCGGCCGGACCGCCTGCGACTTCCAGCGCAAATGGTTCTCCGACGTGCAGCAGTTCATGATTGAGTTCATCGACGCGTGGAAGTCCGCGGAGTAGGGGTTCGTCAGCCGGGGGAAACGGAGGGCGGCTGAATGCATCGTGCCTGCGGGAGCGGCGCTTTCAACGGGTTTGGAGCAGCTGTTCTATCTTGGCCAGCCGGGTCTCCAGCGAGGCCATCTTGCTCTGGATGAGCGTCTGCATCATTGCCGCGATGGCGTTCACCTCTTCGTAGTTGATGTCGTTCCTGCTGCCGCCGAAGAGCATTGCGGGCGAGACCTTCAGTTCCTCGGCGATTTTCCCGATAAGGCCGGCGGAGGCGAACTGGGTGCCTGTCTCCACGATGGACAGGTGCTTTTGGGAAATCTTCAGCCGTTCCGAAAGCTGCTCCTGGGTCAGGCCTGCCTCTTTCCGGTATTTCTGCACGTTCCGTCCGAACAGCTGGGGAATGCTCTCTGTCTCTGCCTTTTCTTCCATGGAATTCTATTATCTACGGTAATTTCATCCTAAAAAACTTGTCGCTTGGTAGTTAAATATACCCTATTGGTAATAGTGTATGCGGATACGGGGAACACGCTGTTTCCATGCAGCTTCAGCCTCTTCATTGACAATTAAGTACAGACAGACTAGAATGGATGCAACATTTTTTTCGAGGTGCGAAAGTGGCAAAGAAAAGTGACAACGCGACGAAAGGCAAGGCGAGGGCTCCCCACCGCTCGCTCTTTTATGCTATGGGCTACACGGACGAGGAGCTGGACCGGCCGCTCGTCGGCGTCTGCTGCGCGAAGAACGAGATTATCCCGGGACACGTGGAGCTGGACCGGATTGCCGAGGCCGTCAAGGCGGGCATCCGCATGGCCGGTGGAACCCCGGTCGAATTCCCCGCAATCGGCGTATGCGACGGCATCGCGATGGGCCACGAGGGAATGAAGTACTCGCTTGTCACGAGGGAGCTGATTGCCGACTCCGTTGAGTGCATGGCCAAGGCCCACCAGTTCGACGCCCTCGTCATGATTCCCAACTGCGACAAGATCGTCCCCGGCATGCTGATGGCGGCGGCCCGTCTGGACCTGCCGACGGTGTTCTGTTCCGGCGGCGCGATGATGCCCGGCCACCTGCCCGGTCACGACGAGGGCAACCCCTATGCCGACAAGAACCTTTCCCTGACCGACATGTTCGAGGCGGTCGGCGGTGAGGCGGTCGGCAAGATTACGGAGAAGCAGCTGTGCGAGCTGGAGCACTACGCCTGCCCCGGCTGCGGGTCCTGTTCCGGCATGTTCACCGCCAACTCGATGAACTGCCTCACCGAGGTGCTCGGCCTGGGCCTGCCCGGCAACGGCACGATTCCCGCGACGACGGGCCGCCGCATTGCCTTGGCGAAGAAGGCCGGCATGGCGGTCATGGAGATGTACAAGCGGGGCATCACCGCCCGCAAGATGATGAGCGCGGACTCCTTCCGTAACGCCCTCACGGCGGACATGGCCCTGGGCTGCTCGAGCAACACGATGCTCCACGTGCCCGCGATTGCACATGAGGCGGGAGTGCAGATTGACCTGCACGAGGTGAACGAGATCTCCGAGAAGACTCCCAACCTGTGCCACCTGGCCCCTGCCGGGCACACCTTCATCTGCGAGCTGGACGACGCGGGCGGAGTGCAGGCGGTGCTCAAGGAGCTTTCCAAGAAGAAGCTGATCAACACCGACCTGATCACGGTCACGGGAAAGACGATTGGTGAGAACATCAAGGACGCGGTGAACCGCAACCCGGAGATTCTGCGGCCGATAGAGAACCCCTTCAGCGACAACGGCGGCCTCGCCATCCTGTTCGGCAACCTGGCCCCGGACGGCACGGTCGTCAAGCGCAGTGCCTGCGCCAAGGAGCTGATGAAGCACACCGGCCCTGCCCGCGTCTTTGACGACGAGAGCGAGGCGATGGAGGCCGTGCAGAAGCAGCAGATCCATCCCGGCGACGTGGTGGTCATCCGCTATGAGGGGCCAAAGGGCGGACCGGGCATGCGCGAGATGCTGGCGGTCACCGCCGCCCTCGCGGGCCAGGGCCTGGACAAGGAGGTCGCCCTGATTACGGACGGCCGCTTCTCCGGCGCGACGAGGGGCGCGTCGCTCGGCCACTGCTCTCCCGAGGCCGCGGTCGGCGGCCCGATTGGGCTTGTGAAGGAAGGCGACAAGATCACGCTGGACATCAACAACTACAAGATCCACCTGGAGGTGAGCGATGAAGAGCTTGCCAAGCGGCGGGCCGAGTGGAAGGCTCCCGCCCCCAAGGTCAGCACGGGCTACCTGGCCCGCTACGCCAAGCTGGTCTCCTCCGCCGACAAGGGTGCGATTCTGCAGTAACAGGCTGTTCGGCAGGGCGGGAGGTTGCATTCTGTCGGGGGCCTCGGTTGCTTTTTCCCGGGGGTCGTGGCTGTATGCTTCTGGGGTGGGGCAGGCGGCTTTTTCAACCCTTGCAATTTGCAGAAAAAAAGCGTATGCTAACAGCAGAAGAAATTCTATAGGAGCGATTTATGATTAGTTACAAAGAGCTGGGACTCGTCAACACGAAGCACATGTTCGAGATGGCCATGAAGGGCCACTATGCGATTCCCGCATACAACTTCAACAACATGGAGCAGATGCAGGCCATCATCCAGGCTTGTGTCGAGACCAAGTCCCCCGTCATCCTGCAGGTCTCCAAGGGAGCCAGGCAGTATGCCGACAAGTTCATCCTGCGCAACATGGCCCGTGGAGCCGTCGAGTATGCCAAGGAGCTCGGTGCTGAGATTCCGATCGTCCTGCACCTGGACCACGGCCCCAACTTCGAGGTCGCCAAGGACTGCATCGACAACGGCTTCTCTTCCGTCATGATCGACGGATCCGCCCTTCCCT
>CAMJAJ010000035.1 GCA_946403565.1 uncultured Treponema sp.
AAGGACAACGTCTGCACCGGCTCCTACGCCATATACAATACGCAGACGCGGAAGCTCTTTTTGAGTGGCAATCCGCAGGTGGTGCAGGGGCAGGACACCTTCAGGGCGCAGGAGATTGTCCTGGACCTGGATACGAACGAGCTTACGCTCGACGGCCGCGTGAGGGGGGCGGTGAAGCGGGACGATGAGTGACGCGCACATAAGCGACGGTAGCCCGGAGGTCGGGCCGCATAATCTGGAGATAAGCTCCCTCTACAAGTCCTTCGGGCGCAAGGAGGTCGTCAAGGGCGTGGGCTTCTCCATGTCCACGGGAGAAGTCCTGGGGCTCCTGGGGCCGAACGGCTCGGGCAAGACCACGACCTTCTACATGATCGTCGGCTTCTACAAGCCCTCGAAGGGCCGCGTAATCCTGGACGGGGAGGACATAACCAGGCTCCCCATGTACAAGCGGGCCGCGCTCGGCATATCCTACCTCCCCCAGGAGCCGTCGGTATTCCGCAAGCTCACTGTAGAGGAGAACATCTGGTCCATACTGGAGACGCGGAAGGACCTGACCAACGCGCAGCGGAAGGACAGGCTGGAGGAGCTGATAGAGGAGTTCTCGATTGGACGGATCCGCAAGCAGATGGCCTTCACGCTTTCCGGAGGCGAGAGGCGGCGGACGGAGATAGCCCGCTCGCTCGCCATAGAGCCCAAGTTCCTGCTGCTCGATGAACCCTTCGCGGGTATAGACCCCATCGCCGTCGCCGACATCAAGAAGCTTGTCAAGATGCTCTCCGAGCGCAAGATAGGCGTGCTCATCACCGACCACAACGTCCGCGACACGCTGGAGATAACCGACCGCGCGATAATCATATCCCAGGGGCAGGTGATGATTTCCGGCAGCAGGCAGGAAATCCTGGATTCCCCCCTTGCCCGCGACATCTACCTGGGCAAGGACTTCTCCATGTAGCTGGATGCGGCCTAAGGAGGACAACGCCCTCCCTAGCCATTACTGTAGCCACGAGGCCGTAGGCCTCGTTGTCTAAGGGTGGACAACGCCCTCCTTAGACGTTGCTGTAGCCCATCAGGTAGCTGTCTATCTGGCGGGCGCACTCCCTGCCTTCGGCGATTGCCCAGACGACGAGCGACTGGCCCCGGTGCATGTCTCCGGCGGTGAAGACCTTGTCCATGCTACTCCGGTAGCTGTCCGCTCCTTCCGTGGCGACCGTTCCCCGGGGGCCCAGCTCCACGCCGAAGGCCTGTGCCGTGTAGTCCTCGGCCCCGAGGAAGCCAGCCGCAATCAGGATCATGTCGCAGGGCAGCTCCTTCTCGCTGCCTTCTATCTCGCAGAGGGTCCGCTTGCCGTCAACGGTGCGGAATTCCACCTGCACCGTCGTGATGCCGGAGACCTTTCCGTCCTTCTGGTGGACCTCCTTTATCGTCGTCTTGTATACCCTGGGGTCCTTTCCGAATTTGTAGATGGACTCCTCGGCCCCGTAGTCCACCTTCAGCACCTTGGGCCACTCGGGCCAGGGGTTGTCCGCCGCCCGCTCCACCGGCGGACAGGGCATAATCTCTATCTGGGTGACGCTCTTGCATCCCAGGCGGATTGCGGTTCCCGTGCAGTCGTTCCCCGTGTCGCCGCCTCCCAGCACGATTACGTCCTTGTCCTTGGGGCTGAAGAATCCGCCGTCCGCAAGCTTTGAGTCCAGAAGGCTCTTCGTGACCGACTTGAGCCAGTCCACGGCGAACATGATTCCTTCAAGGGGTCTGCCGTCCAGCTCGCAGCCTTTCGCGGAGAGGGGGCGGGCCTTCTTGGCCCCGCAGCAGAGGGCGACGGCGTCGTATTCGGCGAGCAGCCTGTCCGCATCCTCCTTGCTCCGGATGTCGGCACCCGTGACGAACGTGACCCCCTCGTCCTGCATCAGCTTGACGCGGCGGTCTATGACCGTCTTGTCCAGCTTCATGTTGGGAATGCCGTACATCAGAAGGCCGCCGATCCTGTCGTCGCGCTCGTATACCGTCACCGTGTGGCCCCGCCTGTTCAGCAGGTCCGCCACGGCCAGCCCGCTGGGGCCGGAGCCGACGACCGCGACCTTCTTACCGCTGCGGTTCTTGGGGACCTGGGGCTTCATGTAGCCGGACTCGAAGGCGTGCTCTATGATGAACAGCTCGTTGTCATGGATGGTCACGGCCTCCCGTATGTCGCCGCCGTTGCCGCAGTTGCATGCCTTCTCGCAGAGGGCGGGACATACCCGCCCGGTGAACTCCGGGAAGCTGGAGGTCTTGAGCAGCCTCCATGCGGCCATGTCGAACTGGCCCTTGTACAGCGCGTCGTTCCATTCGGGGATGAAGTTGTGCAGGGGGCAGCCCGTCACCATTCCCTTGAGGCGTATCGCGCTCTGGCACATGGGCACCCCGCAGTCCATGCAGCGTGCCGCCTGGCACCGCCGTTCCTGTTCCGACAGGGGGGCGTGGAATTCCTTGAAGTTCCGTATGCGCTCGGCGGGAGGCACGTCGGTATTGTTCCGCCTTGTATAATCCAAAAATCCGCTGTCCTTTCCCATCTTTCCACCTCCTACGCGACCTGCGTGACGGCCTTGAACGCTTCCATGACGGCCTCCTCATGGCTGAGGCCCTTTCCCTCTCCGGCGGCGATTGCCTCGAGCATGCGCCGGTAGTCGTTCGGGATTATCTTCTTGAAGTTTGCGAGCGAGCTGTCGAAGTTCTCCAGCAGGGACTTCGCGACGGCTGACCCGGTCAGGTCGTAGTGCCGCTGCACCAGTCCCTTGAGCAGCTCCTTGTCATGGGGAGTGGAAAGCTCCTCCATGCTGACCATCTGCTTGTTTATCTTCTTGTACAGGTCGTGGTTCACGTCCAGCACGAAGGCCGTGCCGCCGCTCATTCCCGCCGCCAGGTTGCGCCCGGTGGGGCCGAGGATGGCGACCGTGCCGCCCGTCATGTACTCAAGGCCGTGGTCTCCGCAGCCTTCGACGACGGCCGTGGCACCTGAATTGCGGACGGCAAAGCGCTCGCCCGCGATTCCGTTTATGTAGGCCTCGCCGCTCGTCGCGCCAAAGAGGGCGACGTTTCCGATGATGATGTTCTCCTCTGCCGGCCGCCTGGAGCTCCTGCTCTGCCTGACCACCAGCTTGCCGCCGGACAGTCCCTTGCCAAAGTAGTCGTTTGCGTCTCCCTCAAGCTCGATCGTAAGCCCCTTGGGGATGAACGCTCCGAAGGACTGGCCGCCGCCGCCCTCGGCATGGACGGTGAACTCGTCGTCGTCAACCTTTCCGGCGAAGCGCTTCTGGATTTCGCTGCCCAGGATCGTACCGAAGGTGCGGTTGGTGCTCTGCACCTGTATGCGTCCGAAACTGCCCTTCTTCCAGTCCTTGAGGAGGACCTTCTCGTCGAGCGTGTCCTTGAGCCCGAAGTCATACACGTCCGCCGGGTCAAACCGCGTCTTGCCGCCCGCTCCCTCTTCGGACCGCGCGAGGATGCGCGACAGGTCCAGCAGGTCCGCATGTCCTCCGGCGGGATGCTCCTTTATGCCCAAGAGGTCGGTACGGCCAACCAGCTCGTCCACGCTGCGCACGCCGAGCTTGGCCATATATTCGCGCATTTCCTGGGCGATGAAGCGCATGAAGTTCTCCACGTACTCGCTCTTTCCGCGGAAACGCTTGCGCAGCTCGCTGTTCTGCGTGGCCACTCCGAAGGGGCAGGTGTCCTTCTGGCAGGCCCGCATCATGGCGCAGCCCATCGTGATGAGCGGGGCCGTGGCAAAGCCGAACTCCTCCGCGCCAAGCAGGGCCGCGATGATCACGTCCCGCCCGCTCATCAGCTTGCCGTCCGTCTCTATGCGGACGCGGCTGCGGAGCCCGTTCTGCACGAGCGTCTGCTGGGTCTCCGAAAGGCCCAGCTCCCAGGGCAGACCCGCATGGTGTATGCTGGAGATTGGGGCCGCCCCCGTTCCGCCGTCGTGGCCCGAGATCAGGATGACCTGCGCTCCGGCCTTGGCGACTCCCGCCGCAATCGTGCCGACCCCGGCCTCGCTGACGAGCTTCACGCTGATCCGGGCCGCGCGGTTGGCGTTCTTCAGGTCGAAGATCAGCTGCGCCAGATCCTCGATGGAATAGATGTCGTGGTGGGGCGGCGGGGAAATCAGCGCGACGCCCGGTGTGGCGTAGCGGGTCTTTGCTATCCAGGGGTATACCTTCTTTCCGGGAAGGTGGCCGCCCTCACCGGGCTTTGCCCCCTGGGCCATCTTTATCTGGATCTCCTTCGCGCTCAGAAGGTATTCCTCCGTGACGCCGAAGCGCCCCGATGCGACCTGCTTTATCGCTGAATTGTACTTGGTTCCCAGCCGCTCGGGGTTCTCGCCGCCCTCGCCGCTGTTGCTCTTGCCCTGCAGCCGGTTCATTGCCTCGGCCATGCACTTGTGGGCCTCCTCGCTTATGGAGCCGTAGCTCATCGCACCGGTCTTGAAACGCTTGACGATGCTGTCTACGCCTTCCACCTCGTCAATCGGAACGCCGCCGTCCGCCGCGTAATTGAACTTGAAGAGGCTCCGCAGGGTATGCGGCCGCTTTTCCTCGTCCACGAGGGCGGTGTACTCCTTGAAGCGGCTGTAGTCCCCGTTCCTGGTCGCCTGCTGCAGGGCGATGATGGTCTCCGGAGAGTAGAGGTGGTCCTCACAGGTCGGGCCGCGCCTGAGCTTGTGGTTGCCGACGGAATCCAGGTGCGTGTTCACCGCGAGTCCGAGCGGGTCGAACGCCTTGTCGTGGTGGAAGTTCACGTCCTCCTCAATCTCCTTGAGCGTGATGCCGCCGACCCGGCTCACCGTGTTGGTGAAGTAGCGGTCTATGACCTCGCGGCTGATTCCGACCGCCTCGAAGATCTGGGCCGACTGGTATGACTGGATGCAGCTGATTCCCATCTTGGCCGCAATCTTGACGATGCCGTTCAGCACGGCCTTGTTGTAGTCGTCGATGGCCGTGTGGTAGTCCTTGTCCAGGAGCTTCTGGTCTATGAGCTCGGCAATGCACTCGTGGGCCAGGTAGGGGTTCACCGCCCGTGCCCCGTAGCCCAGGACCATCGCCGCCTGGTGCACGTCGCGGATCTCCGCGCTTTCAAGGATTATGGAGATCTTGGTGCGCTTCTTGGTCCGGATGAGGTACTGCTCCACGGCGGAGACGGCGAGCAGGGAAGGAATCGCCACGTGGCTTTCGTCCACGCCCCGGTCGGACAGCACCATGATGTTGCTCCCCTGGTGGTACTGCCGCTCGATCTCGTTGAACAGGCCGTCGATGGCCGCCTCCAGGCTCGTGTTCTTGTAGTAGAGCAGGGAGACCGTCGCGACACGGTAGCCGGGTTTGTCCAGCGCCTTTATCTTCATCATGTCCACGCCGGTCAGGATGGGGTTGTTTATCTGCAGGACGGTGCAGTTGGACCCCTGCGGCTCCAGGATGTTGCCGTCAGTGCCCACATACACCGTCGTGTCGGTCACGATCTTTTCGCGCAGGCTGTCGATCGGCGGGTTGGTGACCTGGGCGAACAGCTGCTTGAAGTAGCTGAACAGGGGAGGGTGCTTGTCGGACAGGACGGCGAGCGGCGTGTCCACGCCCATGGAGGCGGTCGGCTCCACGGCGTTCTTCGCCATGGGCAGGATCATCTCGTTCACGTCCTCGTAGTTCCAGCCGAACGCGCGGTACATGATGTCGCGCTCCTCCTGGCTGTAGACGGGTATCTTCTTGTTGGGGATGGGAAGGTCCGAGAGGTGCAGGAGGCTCTTGTCAAGCCATTCACCGTAGGGGAACTGGCGGGCGAAGCCCTCCTTGCACTCCTCGTCGGAGATGACGCGGCCCTGCACGGTGTCCACTAGCAGGATGCGTCCCGGCATGAGGCGGGACTTCTTGAGTATCTTTTCCTCGGGGATGTCCAGGACACCCACCTCGCTGGAAAGGATGAGCGTGTTGTCGCCGGTGATGTAGTAGCGGCTGGGGCGCAGTCCGTTCCTGTCCAGCGTGGCTCCGAGCACGTCGCCGTCGCTGAAGAGGATCGCGGCCGGTCCGTCCCAGCTTTCCATCATCGTGGCCCAGTAGTGGTAGAAGTCCTTCTTCTCCCGGTCCATGGCCTCGTCGTTCTTCCACGGCTCGGGGATGCACATCATGATGGCAAGCGGAAGGGGGGTACCGTTCATCATCAGGAACTCGAGCGTGTTGTCCAGCATGGCGGAGTCGGAACCCGTCGCGTCTACGGCGGGCAGGACCTTGTCCATGTCGTCCTCGGACAGGACGGGCGAGCGCAGGGTCTCCTCCCGGGCCAGCATCCTGTCCACGTTGCCCCGTATCGTGTTGATCTCCCCGTTGTGCGCGATGAGGCGGTTGGGATGCGCCCGCTGCCAGCTCGGCTGCGTGTTGGTGGAGAAGCGGGAGTGCACGATCGCCAGGGCGGAGGTGAACTCCTCGGACTGCAGGTCCTTGTAGAAGGTGCGCAGCTGCCCCACCAGGAACATGCCCTTGTAGACGACCGTGCGGCTGGAAAGCGAGACGACGTAGGTCTTGAGCTGGGTCTTTTCGAACTGGCGGCGCAGGACGTAGAGGCGGCGGTCAAAGTCCAGGCCCTTGGCGACGTCGGCGGGCCGCTCGATGAAGCAGTTCATGATGCTCGGCATGCAGTCCCGGGCCCGCTTGCCGAGCACGTCGGCACAGACCGGGACCTCGCGCCAGCCGAGGAAGCGGAGCCCCTCCTTTCCGCACAGGGACTCGACCATCCGCATGGCACGGGCACGCAGGAGCCGGTCGGTGGGGAAGAAGAACATGCCCACGCCGTAGTCGCGCTCTCCGCCGAGCGATATGCCGCTTTCTCCGGCGACCTTCTTGAAGAAGGGGTGGCACACCTGTACGAGGATTCCGACCCCGTCTCCGGTCTCGCCGCTCGCATCCTTGCCGGCCCGGTGCTCCAGCTTTTCCACGATGCTCAGGGCGTTGTCCACGATTGAATGGCTTTTCTTTCCGTCTATGCTCACCACGGCTCCGATTCCGCAGGAGTCGTGCTCGAAAGACTGCTCGTATAATGTCTTGTGTGTTTCGTTGTCGCAATTCATGGCCTGGTCCTCCTTATTTTCCGCTGTCGCCGTAGTTGCTCAGGACGCGCGCGCTCGGGTCGTTCACGTCACAGCCCTTCCATGCCTTGTTGGGCATCCAGAAGTCGACGACCATCTGCGACTGGCCCGGATAGAACTTCTCGAATATCTCCCGATAAAGCAGGGACTCCTTGGTGAAGGGGCGGGCGTGGTCGTATGCCCTGCATTTTTCCTCGAACTCCCCGTCCGTATACCTGGACTCGGCATACTCCTTGAGGTCGTCCACCAGCGAGTGTCCAACCGCGTCGCTGAACGCCGCCTTTTCCCGCATCAAGAGGTCGTGGGGCAGGTAGGGTTTGCCGGACTCGTCCGCCTCGAAGGCGTGGCGCAGCAGGAACTTGCCCTTGCCGTAGTGGTTCATCTTGAGCTCCGGGTCGATTGACATGACGTATTCCACGAAGTCCAGGTCGCCGAAGGGGACGCGGGCTTCCAGGCTGTTCACGCTGATGCAGCGGTCGGCCCTGAGCACGTCGTACATGTGCAGCTCCCGCACGCGCTTGGCGGCCTCCTTCTGGAACTCGGCGGCGCTCGGCGCGAAGTCCGTGTACTTGTAGCCGAACAGCTCGTCGCTGATCTCTCCGGTCAGGAGCACGCGGATGTCCGTCTGCTCGTGGATGGCCTTGCACAGGAGGTACATTCCCATGCTGGCGCGGATCGTCGTGATGTCGAAGGTTCCCAGGGCGCGGATCACGTCCTCCAGTGCGGAAAGGACGTCCTCCTTGGTGATTATAATCTCGTGGTGGTTGGAGCCGATGAAGTCTGCGACCTGCTTGGCGTATTTCAGGTCAATCGCGTCCGTCTTCATTCCGATGGCGAAGGTCTCGATGGGCTTGTTCAGGATGCGGCTTGACACCGCGCACACGAGCGAGGAGTCAAGTCCTCCGCTCAAAAGGAAGCCGAGCGGTGCGTCCGCGTCCAGGCGCTTCCTGATTCCTGCGACCAGCCTGTCGTGGATCTGGCGGCAGATGCCGTCCGCTCCGTCAAGGCCGCCCTTCACGACGGACTTGACCTCCGTCATGTCCCGGTAGCAGGTGAACTTCCCGTCCTTGTAGTAGTGGCCGGGGGGGAAGGGGAGGATCTCTCCGACCAGCCCCTCCAGGTTCTTGGGCTCGCTGGCGAAGGCGATGCCCCCCTCCTTGTCGCGTCCGTAGTAGAGCGGGCGGATGCCGATGGGGTCGCGGGCGGCCACGACGGACCTGCTGTCCTGGTCGTAGATTATCAGGGCGTACTCCGCATCCAGCATCCTGAACAGGTCCGTGCCGTGCTTCTCGTAGAGGGGAAGCAGGATCTCGCAATCGGAGTCGCTCTTGAAGGCGTGCCCCGCGGCAACAAGCTCCTTCTTTACCTCCCTCCAGGGCCGGGACGTTCCCGCATCGCCGTAGATGCCGTATATCTCGCCGTTGCACACGAGGCTTTTCCCGTCCGCGGTGAAAGGCTGCATGCCGCTGTCGTCCAGTCCCATGATCGCAAGCCGCTGGAAGCCCAGGAGTGCCCCGTCCAGCTCCAGGACCCGGGTGCTGTCAGGCCCACGGGAAGTGGTGCGGTCCAAATTCTTACGAAAGTCCTTCATTGAAACAACATTGCCAAAATAGCCCATTACGCAGCACATAC
>CAMJAJ010000036.1 GCA_946403565.1 uncultured Treponema sp.
AGTGCAGCCTCCACTCCAGCTTTCAGCGCGTCGGCGTCGGATGCGTCAGCGTAAAACTCGTGGTACGCGGTCCCATGCTCGCTGGCAAGGGCTTCGGTTTGCGCCTTTCCCTTGGACTCGTGCGTACACATTCCCCAGACTTCCGCGCCTTCGCTCAGGAAAGTCTCTGTAATCTTAAGGCCGATTCCCCGTGAGGAACCGGTGACGAGAGCTTTTTTTCCTTTCAGTATGTCCATTACGGTTGATTATAGCGGATTGGAGGGAAAGTGACAATATAAGGGGCGGTTTCACCCCTGCAAACAGGGGGTATGGATTCCCTACTGCAGCTGCTTGAGCAGGAGCCTGGCCCGGCCGTGGGAGGGGTTCAGCTCCAGGGCGTGCTTGAGCGTGAGCAGCGCGTCCTTGGTGCGGCCCAGCCTGGCCTCCTCGCAGCCGATCCGGTAGCGGACCTCCGCCTTCATCTGCCGGTCGGTGACGCGGCTGTCCGCCTTCCTGAGGTAGTCGAGGGCCTGCGCGCTCCGGTTGTAGCCGGAGTAGATGTTGCCCATGTTCAGGTATGAGGAGGTGACGGCTTCGTTCTGTCCGGCGGTGTTGAACACCGGCGTCCGCTTGGAGAAGTTGGACAGGATGTAGTCGTAGAGCTTGATTGCGTTGGAGTACTCCCCCTTCTGCACGTAGAAGTAGGCGGCCACCTCTCCTTCCCACAGGGCCAGCTTCTCCGGATGCTCGCAGGGGTCGAAGACCTTGCGTATGGGCGCGTCCTTGCCGCCCTTCCCGTCGTCCTCCATCTCGCCGTAGGAGGCCTGGAGGTAGGCGTTGAAGATCCGCTCCGCGTCGTTCTCTCCGCCGTTCTCAATCAGGTTGGCCACGGCGTAGCGCATTATCTCGGAGGGGTAGAGGGAGCTTGCAAGCTCGTTGTTCTCCAGGAGCTTCCATACCTTGGAGGCCTTTTCAGCCCGCTCCAGGTCGTAGTTCTCGGCGGCGAGCAGCTTTTCGCGGAGGACGACCAGGGATGCCGCCTTTGTCTTCTTGTCGGTCGGTGACGTGCCGGTGGCGGCGACGTTCTGGATGGCCTGGTCTATCATGTCCACGACGGTCTGTATCTGCACGACGGGGACGGCGTCGCGCTCCTCCATGGCGAGCGTCCGCAGTCCGGCCTTGCGCAGCTGGGCCTCGATGCCGACCTCCTCGGGGCGGTTCACGGAATCCACCGCGTACTCGCCGTAGGCGGCAAGTCCCGGCTCGTAGTCGGGGAAGTAGCTCACCAGCTGGAAGAGCTTGTCGTAGCGCTCCTTTTCGTCCCCGCTCTCGCGGGCGTAGAGGGCGGTGTTCATGTAGAGCAGGGGCAGGATTCTGTTCAGCGAGGGCAGCTTCTCGTCCATGAACGCGTCCATGTAGGGGGAGGAGATGTCCAGCACCGCCTTGCGCATGGCCTGCGCGGAGGCGTCATCGCCCAGTATGTAGTAGTCGTCTGACAGCAGGGCCTTGAGCTCGATGGCCTGGGCCAGCTCGCCCTTCTCGTCCGCGCTGCCCTTCCTGCTGAGCTCCTCGGCCTTGAGCAGGGCCTCCAGGCTCTCGGCGTAGCGGCCCGCGTCGTAGGAGACCAGGCCCCAGAAGAGCGCGTCCTTGTAGCCTGCGGCCTCGCCGGGATACAGGTAGGAGGCCTCCTCGTAGCTGCCTTTTGCCATGAGGATCGTCGCCGCGTTGATCTGCCAGAGGGGGATCTTTGACGAGGCGTAGGCGTCCTTGTAGATGGGGATGAAGCGCTCGTCCATGAAGAACTCGCGCTTGGCGTCCTGGCCGGACTTGTCGGAGGGGGTGGCCTTCTTACGGAAGAAGTTCAGGATGGGGTTTGACTTTGCAAAGAACTTGTCGGCATCGTAATCCGAGATGAGGGCGGTCCGCAGGACGGCCTCGGCGTAGATGGAGGAGTACTCGGTGCCGGAGAGGGGGGCGGCCCGCTTCCGCGCGTCCTTGACCCTGCCGCGGCGGAGGAGGAAGTTGCCGTAGAGCGCGGTGAACTCCTTGTCCCCGGGGAAGGAGCGGAGCGCCTTCTTGAGGCACTTTTCCGCCCGGTCGTATTCGGAGAGGGCCATGTAGCGCTTGTACAGGCCCATCCTGTCTCCGGAGGAGTGGGCGCGGCTTTCGATCCTGTTCAGGGAGGCCAGGGCCTGCCGCGTGTCGCCCTGCTGTATGTAGCTGTCTATCAGTGAAAGTTCGGTCGTTATGGCGGACCCCTCGTAGTGCGAGGAGCGCAGGCGGAGGGCAAGGTATGTGCCCGCTGCGATAAGCAGCAGCAGGACGCAGACCAGTACCGTGATGATTATGCCGTGTTTGTTATTTTTGTCGCTCAAGGCTCTTCTCTTCCAAAGCGCCCGGCAATATAGTTTTAGTCAGCGGGCAGCCCTTTGCTTATATTATCGAGCATCGCGTTTATAAACTTAAAGGCATCGTCCTCTCCGAACTCCTTGGATATCTTTATCGCCTGGTCAATGACGACGTTGGCGGGCATATCCTTCTGGTAGAGGAGGGAGAAAATGCTTATGCGGAGGATTGCGACGGTCACCCGGTTCAGGCGGTCAAATTCCCACTTTGGGGCAAGATGCCCTTTTATGCAAGAATCCACCTCGGCAAGGTGGTTAACGGTTCCCGCGATGAGGATTCGGGCGAAGTCGGAGGTTTCGGTATCCAGGGATTCGGCTCCCTCCGACCAGTTCAATGTAAGAAGCTCGTCCAGCCCCTCCCCCCCCATGTCGTAGGAGAAGAGGGCCTGGAAAGCCAGAACTCTAGCTTTATGTCGGGACATCAGTTAAAAACCTAGGATTCCCAGTTGAGCAGCTTGTCGAGCTCCTCTCCCTCTTTCTTGCGCTGGACGTTGCTCTTGGTGTCCAGGCCCTTCGGGATGGTCTCGGCCGCCTTCAGGAGGCAGTCATTCTGCTTCTGCTGCACCAGGTACTGCTTGATGTACTCGGAAACCTTCATCTTGGCCTCGGGCTGGACGATGTCGTCCAGGGTGAGCATCTTGGCGGCGAACTTGTCCTTCACGACGTAGAACTGGAAGTCCACATCGGTCTCAGAAAGCTCGCTGACGTAGTTCTTCTTGCGGTCCAGCAGCTCGACGACCTTCTTGGTGTCCCAGCGGTACTGCTGGGCCTGTCCGGACGTCATCAGCATATAGCCGGCCTCGAAAGCCTTGTGGTTGTCGGTGTCATCGATAAGGGCCTTCTCCGCAGCGCTGGAATCCTTGTTGGCCTTGTAGTCCTTCAGGATCTTGTTGGCCTTCTTCTTGGCGGCGGCGGCGTCATTTCCCTTGGGAACCATGACAAGGAACAGCTTCACGGTGTCGTCCCAGACGAAGCGGGCCTTGTTCGCGGAGTAGAACTCCTTGATCTCCTGGTCGGACGCGGTGGCGTTCTTCAGCTCGTCCTGGCACTTGGAAACGATGTACTGCTGCGCAATAATCGAATTCTTCAGATAGGCCTTGTAGTCGGTCAGGGAGTAACCGGTCGCCTCTTTCACATAGGAAGCGAGGCTCTTCTTCACCTGCTTCTGGAGGAAGTCAGAGAGCTGGCTCTCCGTGTCAAACTTCTGTCCGAAGCTCTGGCTCATCGTGTTCAGGAAGAGCTGGTCAACCTGGCTGTCCGTGATGGAAAGCCCGTCCTTGGCCGCGGCCTGGACAACGAGCTTCTCGTAAATCAAGTTCTCAAGGATGGCCTTCTTCTGGTCGAGCGACGCCTCGCTGACGTTGCTCATCTTTGCCCAAAGGGTCACCCTATCCTTGATTGTCTTAACAGTGATGGTGTCGCTACCGTTGAGCTTGACGACCGCAACGGGCGTCAGGTCAGAACTAGCAGCAAAGACAGACACTGCCATCGTCAGCAATAATGCCGTACCTACGATAAAACGTTTCATTTTCATTCCTCGATCTTGTTGATAAAGATTCCCAGCATGTACCATTGGCGGCGGAATCTCCAATTCCATCACCACAAACTTGCCTTCCTACTTCATCAAGAAAACCTTTTAAATTAGAGTTGGTTACATGTCGGACGGAGATTTTTTCAAAAAATCACGCCCGACCCCCATATTTTTATTCCCACCCAGGAATTCTCACTGTTTATCCAAGGGCAGCCCGCCCTCGATGGTCGCGCGGATGCGGCGCACCCCGGCGGAGGAGGACTGCTCCTTCGTTATCTTGAACGTGCCGATCTGGGCCGTGTGCTGCACATGGGGGCCTCCGCAGACCTCCTTGCTGAACCAGCCGTCCTTGGGGCCGATCGTATACACCTTGACCTGCTTCTCGTACTTCTCGCCGAACAGCGCCCGTGCGCCGGAGCTCTTGGCGGCCTCCAGGTCCATGATCTCCATCGTGACGGGGAGGTCCTTCTGGATCTGCTCGTTCACGATGTCCTCCACCTGCTTGACCTCCTCTTTGGTCATGGCGCGGTGGAAGGAGAAGTCGAACCGCATGCGCTCGTCCGTGATGTTGGAACCCTTCTGCGCGACCTCGTCGCCCAGCACCTGGACGAGGGCCTGCTGCAGGAGGTGGGTCGCCGTATGGTACTTGGTCGTGATCTCGCTGTGGTCGCCAAGTCCGCCCTTGAAGGCTCCGGCGGAAAGCGTGCGGCTTTCCTCCTGGTGCTTCTTCTCCTGCTCCTTGAAACCCTCGATGTCCACGGTCATGCCGTTCTCTGCGGCCATCTCCTGCGTAATCTCAATCGGGAAGCCGAAGGTGTCGTAGAGGCGGAACGCCACGCGTCCGGGAATGACCATCTTGGGGTTCTTCTGCAGGTTGGGGAGGAGCTTCTGGAACTCCGCCTCGCCCGCCTTGAGCGTCTTGGAGAACTTCTCCTCCTCCATCGTCAGCTGCTGCATGATGAAGTCGGCATGCTCGGCAAGCTCCGGGTATGCCTCCTTGTACTCGCCGACGACGATTTCGGCGGGCTTGGCCAGGAAGCTGCCCTCAATCTGGAGTTTGCGGCCGTAGCGGACGGCGCGGCGGATGATGCGGCGCAGGATGTATCCCGCCCCGGTGCGGGCAGGGGTGACGGCCTGGGGGTCGCCCAGTATGAAGGTGGCCGTCCGCACGTGGTCGGCGATTATCCGCATGGCCACGTCGTCGGACTCATCGGCGCCGTACTTCCTGCCGGAGAGCTGTTCAATGCACTGTATAATAGGAAGGAAAACGTCGGTCTCGTAGACGGACTTCTGTCCGTTCAGGACGGAAACGGTGCGCTCCACGCCCATGCCCGTGTCCACGCACTTGCGGGCCATCTCGTTGTAGTGGCCCTGGGCATCCTTGTTGTAGCCCATGAAGACGTTGTTCCAAATCTCCAGGTACTTGCCGCAGTGGCAGCCGGGCTTGCAGTCCGGGCCGCACTTGGGCTGGCCGTTGTCGTAGAAGATCTCGGTGTCCGGGCCGCAGGGGCCGGTCTGTCCGGCGGGGCCCCACCAGTTGTCGCTCCTGGGCAGGAAGAAGATGCGCTCCTTGGGAATGCCCATCTCCTCCCAGCGCTTGGCGGCCTCTTCGTCGCGGGGAATTTCCGTGCCGTCGGCCTGCTTCTCGCCCTCAAAGACCGTGACGTTGAGCTTTTCGCTCGGTATGTTCAGGTATTTGGGCGAGGTCAGGAATTCATAGCTGAAGGCGATGGATTCCTGCTTGAAGTAGGAGCCGAGGCTCCAGTTGCCCAGCATCTCAAAGAAGGTCAGGTGGCTTGCATCACCGACGGACTCTATGTCGCCCGTGCGGACGCACTTTTGGTAGTCGGTCAGTCTGTCGCCGGACGGATGTTCCTCTCCTAACAGGTAGGGAACCAGTGGCTGCATTCCGGCTGTCGTGAATAGCACGGTCGGATCGTTGTTGGGCAGGAGTGACTTGCCCGAAATTTCCGTGTGCCCCTTGGATTTAAAGAACTCGATGTACTTTGAACGTAACTCGTTTACGGTCATAGGGGTACATTATATTCATAATGGGCCGTTTAGTCAATGATTCGGGGACTGGGGGCCGGCGGGCCGCGGCTGGCTGAGGCCGCGGACGAACGGGGAATCGGAGGCGGGGCTGCTTGGAGGCGGGACAGGGCTGGCTTGGAAGCGGGGCCAGAACGGCCCCCTTTACTATTTACTATTTGACCGCAATAATTTATACTGCTAGGGATATGAAACCGATTTTGATAAAGGATCTGCTTACTTCACAGCCCGACGGACGCGAGGTCACGGTGTGCGGCTGGGTAAGGACAAAAAGGGACTCCAAGAACCTCGTCTTCATTCAGGTGAACGATGGAAGCTGCTTTGCCAGCATACAGCTGACTTTTGACCGCAACAACCCCGTGGAGGGGGCAAATGCTACTAATATAGAAGAATCTCTAAAGGACGTGACGACCGGCGCCTCCGTGCGGGCTGTCGGCAGCCTGGTTGCCTCTCCCGCTTCCGGGCAGGCCGTCGAGGTGACGGTCAAGGACCTGACGGTCCTGGGCAAGTGTCCGACCGACTCCTATCCCCTCCAGAAGAAGAACATGAGCATGGAGTACCTGCGTGAGAACGCCCACCTCCGTGCGAGGACCAACACCTTCGGTGCGGTCTTCCGCCTGAGGAACCAGATGGCCATCGCGCTCCACACCTTCTTCCAGGAGCGGGGCTTCCAGTACATCATGGCCCCGGAGATCACCTGCTCCGACGCTGAGGGCGCGGGCGAGATGTTCCAGGTGACCACGCTCTCCCTCGAGAAGATTGCCGAGCTCGGCGTGAAGGCCGGGCAGGGCGGCATGAAGATCGAGGACGCGCACAAGATCGTCGATTACAGCAAGGACTTCTTCGGCAAGAAAGCGGGACTCACCGTTTCCGGCCAGCTGGAGGCGGAGACGCTTGCCACGGCCCTGAGCCGCGTGTACACCTTCGGACCGACCTTCCGTGCGGAGAACTCCAACACGCCCCGCCACCTGTCCGAGTTCTGGATGTGCGAGCCGGAGATGGCCTTCTTTGACCTCTTTGACGACATGGACCTGGAGGAGGAGTTCCTCAAGTACCTGTTCAACTGGGCCCTGACCAAGTGCCGCGAGGACCTTGAGTTCTTTGAGAAGCGGATTCAAAGCGGGGTGATTGCCCAGCTGCAGCACGTGGTGGACACGCCCTTCAAGCGGATCACCTACACTGAGGCCGTGGAGCAGCTCCAGGCCTACAACAAGGACTTCGAATTCCCGATCGAGTGGGGCAAGGAGCTTCAGACCGAGCACGAGAGGTGCCTGACGGAGAAGATCTACAAGTCCCCGGTCATGGTCTACAACTATCCCAAGGACGTGAAGGCCTTCTATATGAAGCTGAACGACGACGGCAAGACCGTCCGCGCCGTGGACGTGCTCGTTCCCGGCCTGGGCGAGATCACCGGCGGCTCGGAGCGCGAGGAGGACTACGACAAGCTGCTCAAGGTCTGCGAGGAGCGCAAGATGGACATGAGCAACTACCAGTGGTACCTGGACCTGCGCCGCTTCGGCAGCGTGCCCCATTCCGGATTCGGACTGGGCTTTGACCGCCTGCTGCGGTATATCACCGGCATGGCGAACATCCGCGACGTGGTGCCGTATCCTCGTGCACCCCGTCTGGCAGACTTCTAGCGGGGGTATGGTATGTCGGAAGTAGCGCAGAGGAGGGAGAACCCTCCGTTTGGAAGGAAGGTGTTCTTCGTGAACCCCTCCTTCAAGGTTCAGTCCAAGATTCTGAATGTCCTCCGCGAGAACGAGTATGAGGTGTACATCATACAGAAGTGGCGGGACGTGAAGAATTTCCTGAGCAAGAATCCGAATTCGGTCTGCTTCATCAGCATCGATTCTCAGATGCCGCTCCAGGCCTGGATGGCCATGGTGGACTCCTTTTCCAAGGACAGTGTCCTGTCTACGATTGTCTGCGGCTTCCTGACGGAGAATCCGGTGAAGAACGCCTCCAAGGTGCTGGAGGTGGTTCACCTGGATGCAGGCTACAACTCGGTCGCGGGCGACGAGTCCAATGTCGTCCGGGTCCTGCGGAACATCCTGGACGTGTTCGGGGCCAAGGGGCGCCGGCAGCACGTCCGCTGCTCCTGCTTCCGGGAGAACGCCTTCGTCTACTTCACCCTGCACGACGCGGGCGGCAACCCCACCATGTTCCAGATGAAGATCGTGGACATCTCCGCTGCGACGGTCGCCGTGGAGGTCCCCGACATACTGAAGGGCAAGCTCAAGCTGGGGACCGTTTTCCCGAGCGTCATAATCACCCTGAACGGCCGGCAGCTGAACACCGGCCTGCGCGTCTTCCTGCTCAAGAAGACCGAGAAGCAGACCGAGATAGCGATATTCTCCTATCCTTCAAGCCTGGCGGGGGAACCCAAGGCCTACATACGCAACTTCATCTTCGGAACCCTCCAGAAGGAGATGGACCGGTGCATAAACGGCATGAAGGAGGACAAGACCGACTACAACATCGAGGCCCAGAGCTTCCAGCTCCTCCGCGATGCCCATGCCGCCGGTGTCAGCCTGGACAGCAAGAAGGACGAGCCGAAGGAGGACGAGGACAAGCCGTCTGAGTCGTCCGGCCCGGATGGA
>CAMJAJ010000037.1 GCA_946403565.1 uncultured Treponema sp.
AGGGGAATCTTAAACATCTGGTCGCGTGAAGCTTAAGCTTACGGTCACACGAAGCTTAAGCATTTGGTAACGTGAAGCTTAAGCTTCGCGTTACCTGATCAATGAGAAAATGTAGCCAGCGAATTCAAATTGTAGCCAGAAATCAGCTGGAGGTAATCGCTCGTAGCCGGTGCAGGAATCTGATTTCTAACCACCCGGGCCTTTCCCCCTTGCGTTTTTTATTCCTTGCCATTATACTGAAAAATGATTCACTGAAAAAAAACGCCAGTTCTACGAGATAAAGGACAACCTCATGCGATTCTACTTTTCCTATGTCTTTGCGAACGACAGCCTTATCTCGAAATTCGGGGAGGAGTATTTCTTCCGGACATACATAAGGAAGAGCCTGGACACCTTCATAAGCTACCGGTTCGAGGCTGCGGCCCAGCAGTACTTCATACGGCTGGTGCGGGGCGGCAGGATGGAAGGGGTGCTCGATGTCGGCTCCTACTGGTATGATGATGCCGCATGCAAACAGAACGGCCAGTTTGACTGCGTGCTGAAGATGGAGGACGGCTATGACTTCTACGAGGTGAAGTATTACGCGGCCCCCATGCAGGAGGATGAGTGCAGGCAGGAGGAGGCCCAGATACGGAGGCTTGCGGAGCTGGACTGCAGGAAGGTCGGCTTTATATGCAGCGCGGGGTTCGCCTTTGAGGGCGGCGGCTATGAGCTGCTTACGGCAAAGGATATGTATGCGGCGGGGCTGTGACGGTCTTCCCCTTGTTTTTCCCTGGAAAATCAGCTACTATGATGGTATTGTAGTCTACCGATGAGCTTGCGGCCTTTTACGGAGGTTTAAAATATGGGAAAGGTTATTTTTACCGGCAACAAGTCCATGCCGAGCGAACATATCGCAGCTAGGATGCAGGAAAAGCTTGACTGTGAATTCGTTGAGCTGGATGAAGAAAAAGTCAAGGCGGCAGCACAGAGGGAGGATGTGTCCCTGATAGTCCTCTACCTGTCCGGGCTTGCACATGAGGACAGGGGAGGGCTTGCCCGCATCCTGCACGATGTGGACAAGGTTCCCTTCATCCTTGCAGGCTCCAGAGAGGAGCTTCACAAGTACTTCGGCAGGACGGAAGCAAAAATCCTGCGCTTTATCAGGACTCCTCTGCGCTTTTCCGCATTCATCTCGGAAATAAGGCGCATCCTCAGCAAGGTGGAGGAGCAGAACATAGACCTTTCCGAACTGCTTGAGGCGGAGAGCAAGGTTATTGTGGATGCAGAGCAGCCCAAGCACATACTCGTCGTGGACGATGACCCTGTGGTGCTTCGGTCACTGAGCAACAATCTGAACGGTTTGTTCCGTGTTTCCGTCGCCAAGGGAGGGTCTGCGGCCATCTCATTTGTCCAGAACGAAAAGCCGGACCTCATCCTGCTGGACTACCAGATGCCAAACTGCAACGGGCCGCAAACCTTGGGAATGATACGGCAGATGGAAGGCTTTGCCGATATGCCGGTGTTCTTCCTTACCGCCGTGAACGATGCAAACATGATCAAGGACGCGCTCTCGCTCCATCCGCAGGACTACATACTCAAATCGGCTGGTGTGGGGCATCTGCTGGAAAAGATAGAGGCGTTCTTCTAAGGAGTTTTTTTTATGGGCAGGGAGAGCGGCATACTGAAAAGGAGCGAAATCCCGGCATTCAGACGGATGGCAAACGAGGCCAACAGCTTCCGCCTTTGCATCTTTACCCCGGCGCTGACGCTGTATATGCTTACGGAGCTTGTCTCGGACACGAGAAAGCTCCTCTCACCGGAGAAGGCGCAGTGCATCTTCCGTGGATTCGGCCTGGAGCTGAACGCCTATACCATATTCGTCCTGCTGGACGCGCTGGTTGTTCTTTCCTCTGCCCTGCTGTTTGTAGGAAACCTCTGCTACAGGACAAGCAAGGACAGGAAGGAGAGCCTTTTCCTGCATCTGGTCAGGGGCTATGGAAACCTCCTCCTCACGGTGAGCTTCCTTGCGGTCGCACTTACTGCATACGTATTCGGGCAGGTGGACTTCACCTTCTTCTACCTCATAGCCCTCATAACGTCGGCTGTGTTCTACCTGGACTGTGTCATCACCATACCAGTCACGCTGGGCTACTTCATCGCCCTGAGCGTCATGCCCCGCTTTTGCGGCTGGAACATAAGCTATGAACCATACATGCCCTATGGCATTTTCTTAGTTCTGACGGTCTGCCTTATCTCGCTTTTCCGCGCTTACTACCTCCTTGCCACGCTCAGGTCTGAGGAGGAGATAAGGCGGCTGCAGGAGGATGCAGAGCGGCAGAACCGCCTCAAGTCCACTTTCCTTGCCAACATGAGCCATGAGATACGCACTCCAATGAATGCCATCATTGGAATGAGCGAGCTGGCGATGGACTTTGACCTTGCGGCACCCGAAAAGAACACGATACGGCAGATTCGCACTGCAGGTGTATCCCTGCTGGGCATAATAAACGATATACTGGACTTTTCCAAGATAGAGTCCGGCAAGATGGAGCTGGTTCCGGCAGACTATGACCTGATCAAGATGCTTCTGGATGTTGCCAACGTGAGCCGGGTCAGGCTTAAGGGAAAGGACGTGGATATGCGTCTGGAGCTGGACCCGGCACTGCCCGCCATTGTGCATGGTGATGACAATAGAATTCGTCAGGTGCTGGTGAACCTTGCGGGGAATGCCGCAAAGTTCACGGAAAAGGGTTCCGTTACAATCCGTTGTGCCCGGTTGGAAAGCGGTGAAGAAAGCTCTGTCCATTTTTCCGTGGCGGACACCGGAATCGGCATTCGTAAAGAGGACATGGAGAAGATTTTTGCAGCCTTCCAGCAGGTGGACATGAAGATGAACCGCAGCAGGGGAGGGACAGGGCTTGGACTTTCCATATCCCGCAACCTAGTGCAGCTGATGGGCGGAAAGCTGGAGGTTGCATCCGAGCCTGGAAAAGGTTCCACCTTCTCCTTCTGCATACGGCAGCCTGCCGTGTCAGGGCAGACTGTGGCAGAAAAATACCCGCTTCTCTTCGCTCTGATGAAAGTGCTTGATGAGACCCACCCTGGTTCTTTGGTCGGCTCATCCGTGGCAGCCCTTGACAGGCCGGAGATTTCCGCCCTCTTTGCCGTAACGGAGGAGAAGAGTAGATTCAAGGCTCCTAAAGCCAGGATACTCGTTGTGGATGACAACGAGCTGAACCTGCAGGTGGCACAGGGGCTTCTGGGCAAGCTGGGCGTGTCACCTGAGCTTGCATCGAGCGGAGCCGAATCCCTGTCCCTACTTGACGGCGGCAGGAAGTATGACATCATATTTATGGACCACCAGATGCCTGTCATGGATGGAGTGGATGTCCTGAAAGAAATTCGAAGGCGGGAGGCGGAAGGCTCTTGCTTCCGTGCTGACGGAAAAGAAGGTCATGCAATCGTAATCGCGCTCAGTGCGAACGCTGCGAACGGGGCGGAGCAGATGTTCCTGGATGCTGGCTTTGACTGCTTTGTCGCAAAGCCCGTGCAGGAAAAGGACTTTGCCCGTACCCTGCGGGACTGGCTTGCCCCCGCCCTTCTTGAAGATGCATCAGGGGATGAGGCTGCACTGGACAGCAGCAGCTACTTAGATCCTTCTATAATAAGAACCTTCGTCAGGATGATAGACCCCACTGCCCAAGAAATACAGGACTATCTAGAGGCAGGCGACATAAAGAACTACACGATAAAGGTTCATGCACTCAAGAGCTCGGCATGTATTGTCGGGGCGGCAGAACTGTCTGCTCTGGCGCGGGAGCTTGAGGCACTCGGGAACAGTGCGGATCGGGATGCCAGCCTGCCCCAGATATGGGAAAAAACACCTGCCTTGCTCGACCTGTACCGGTCATACAAGGAGAAATTCGCCTCTTTTATGGAAGAAAGCGTCCATGACGAGGCCGAATCCCCAGGCAGCGGGATGGAAATTCCAGAGGGCGAACTTGAAGACATTGCGAAAGAGCTTAGAAAAGCCTGTTCGCACAACGACCTCAACGCACTTGACGAGCAGCTTGCCAGACTCAGAGGCTACAGGATGCCAGAGAATCTTTCTGACTTCGTTCAGAAACTGGAGGAAGCTGTCGAAACGATTGACTTTGATGCCATCCGGCTTCTTGCGGATAGGCTTGTTTTTCCCCGGTGAATCAGCTAGTATTATGGTATGATGCGCATACTGTTCGTGTGCCACGGGAACATCTGCCGGTCCCCGATGGCCGAGTTCGTGATGAAGAAGCTGGTGGCGGACGCGGGCCTGTCCGACCGCTTCCAGATTGACTCCAAGGCGACCAGCACCGAGGAGCTGGGGAACCCGCCCTATCCGCCGGCGCGGGCAAAGATGGCCCAGATGGGAATTCCCCAGCCGCCCCACCGGGCCAGCCAGATAAGCCGAGCGGACTACGGCCGCTTCGACTACATCATCGGCATGGACAGCGCGAACATGCGCAACATGGAGCGGGCCTTCGGGGGCGACCCGGACGGCAAGCTGTACAAGCTGCGCTCCTTCGCGGGACATTCCGGCGACATCGCCGACCCCTGGTACAGCGGGGACTTCGACACCACCTACGACCAGGTGCTGGAAGGCTGTACGGCGCTCCTGGAAAGGCTTAAGACCGAGCTTGCCCAAGGGGCGTGAAGCCTTGTCCGCCCTTGAAATTTCAATAAACAAAATTTCTGCAAAGCCGACAATAAGGGTATGAAAGGAAGAAGATTAGCCATCGTTTTTGGACTTTGTTTTACGGCCTCTACGCTTTTCGCGGAAATGTACAAGGAGAACGTCGTGGCTTCGTTCTACGCCGACAAGTTCAACGGGAGAAGGACCGCCAGCGGGGAGATTTTCGATACCAATGGATATACCGCGGCCCACAAGACCCTCCCCTTCGGAACGGTGCTGAAGGTGACCAACCTGGACAACGGCAAGTCCGTCAAAGTCCGCGTCAACGACCGCGGCCCCTTCGTGCAGGGGCGTGAGATTGACGTTTCCAAGGCCGCCGCTATGGAGCTTGACATGGTGGGAACCGGAACTGCGAAGGTTTCCCTGGAGATAGTCGACGAGGAGGAGGGGCCCGCCCCACGGACCGCCTCCACGGGCAAGAAGGCAACCGTGCAAAAGGTGGAAGAAGAGGAGGAGGAAGACCCCTACAGCAGCTATGATAACGAGGAAGAGGAGGATGAGGATGACTACTTCACGTCCAGCTCAAGCTCCGACAACATCGGCTTCTCCTTTCCGACCTCACCGGTCCTGAGTTCCTCGGAGGACGAATACTCGTCCAGCCCTGTGAGCTCAAGTCCTGTCAGCTCAACCACCACAAGCTACTACGACGATGAGGAAGAGGAGGAGGAGGAGGACGAGCTTCCGCCGCCGCCGCCGAAACCCGTCAAGAAAGAGAAGAAGACCGTAACGACGACGACAACGACGACAACGACCACCGTGGTGGAGGAACATTCCGCCAAGCGTTGGGACATACAGCTGGGAGCCTATGCCAGCGAGGGCAACGCCAAGGTCATGGCCCACCGGCTGCTGCAGGCGGGCTTCGACAACGTGGCATACCAGAAGGTCGGCAACATCATCCGCGTGGTCCTGCGCGACATCGATGAAGCGGACCTGGACAAGTTCCAGACCAAGCTGGACGAGAGCGGCTTTTCAAGCTACATCGTCCGCGAGCGCAAGAACATAATCAAGAAGGACTAAGGGCCCCGCTAAAAACCCGCTTCCAGCGGTTTTTCGAGGTTCCCTAAAGCAGATTGATCGGGTCCACGTCGGCCTCGATATAGACATGGTTCGGGGCAGCATAGCCCCGTATGAACGCGGATGCCGCCCTTTGCAGGGGCGGCATTTTTTTTCCCCGCAGGATCAGCTGCCAGCGCCAGTTGCCGGCGATCATCTCCAGCGGACACTGGGAGGGGCCGAGCAGCTCAAATTCCCCCGTGCCGCCAGACTCCTGGGCCAGGATCTCCGCCGCCCCTTCGGCCGCGCGGCGCGCCTCGTCCGGGAGCGGGGAGCGGAAGACCAGGCGGAGCAGGCGGGAGTAGGGGGGGAAGGAAAGCAGCCGCCGCTGCTCCAGCTCCTTCCGGTAAAACTCGTCCACCTCGCCGCGGACGGCCAGGTCTATGGGCGGCATGTCGGGGGAGTAGCTCTGCACGATGACCTGCCCGTCCGAGGAGAAGCGGCCCGCCCGTCCGGAGACCTGGGTTATGAGGGCAAAGGTCCGCTCCGCCGCGCGGAAGTCAGGCAGGTGCAGGCCGCTGTCCGCGAGGACCACCCCCACCCGGCGGAGGCGGGGAAAGTTGAGTCCCTTTGCGACGACCTGGGTCCCCAGCAGGATGTCGCATTCGCCCCTGCCGAACAGGTCCAGCTTTTCCTCCAGCTCCGCCTTGCTCTTGAGGCTGTCGCTGTCCACCCGCATGACGCGGGCGCTGGGGAATTTGGCCCGCACCTCGCTCTCCACGAATTCCGTACCGAATCCGAAGTAGCCGATGTCGAGGGACCCGCACTTGGGGCACTGGTGGGGCGGTTCGACGGAGTAGCCGCACCAGTGGCACTTGAGGCGGTTGTCGGACTTGTGGTAGGTCAGCGTGACCGAGCAGTTCCTGCACTTGAGCTCGAAGCCGCAGCCGTTGCAGCGGAAGAAGTTGGTGAAGCCCCGCCTGTTCAGGAAGAGGATCGTCTGCCTGCCCGCCTGCAGGGTCTCCTTGACGGCCCGCTCCAGGCTGGGGGAGATGCTGCCCCCGTCCGGCGGGCTTTCCAGGCAGAGGTTCACGCAGCTCACCTTGGGAAGTTCGCCGCCGGAAAGCCTCCTCGTCAGGGTGTGCCGCACGAGGACACCCTGCTCCATCATCAGGTAGGCCTCCACGGAAGGGGTGGCCGACCCCATGACCAGGGGGACGTTCAGCTTGCGGCAGCGCTGCATGGCGACCTGCCGTGCATGATAGCGGGGTGACGAGCCGGACTTGTAGGAGCCGTCGTGCTCCTCGTCGATGATCAGCAGGCCCAGGTCAGGCACCGGCGCAAACACCGCGCTCCGTGCCCCGACGACGACCCTGGCCTGCCGGTTCAGGATCCGCCGCCACTCGCTCAGCCGCCTGCTGGGGGTAAGGCCCGAATGCAGGACGGCGGCGGTGTCTCCGAAACGGCCCACCACCGCCTTGACGACCTGGGGGGTAAGCCCTATCTCGGGGACCAGGTAGATGACTCCCTTTCCCTCCGAGAGGACGCGCTCGGCCGCGGAAAGGAAGACCTCCGTCTTGCCGCTCCCGGTCATGCCGTAGAGGTAGTGCCAGTCGTTCGGCCTGCCGCCTGCCACGGGGGCGGTACCAGCCTCATTGGCAGCGGCTGCGCCCCTGCCGCCCAGGATGCCGTCGACGGCCGCCTGCTGCTCCCCGCTCAGCTCCTTCCTGCTCCAGGCCCCGCCGTCATCGGCGAAGGGGAGGCCGCCCGTGGCGGTCTCCCGCCTGCCGGACGGAATCATGGCGAAGAGGACCTCCCCGATCGACGCGATGTAGTACTGGCCGATCCAGCGGGCAAGGCCGTAGAGCTCCTGGGTCAGGACCGGCTCGTCGTCGATGAAGCGCGTGACGCTCCTGACCTTCTCTTCCTTTACGGAACATCCGGGAGGCAGGCTGGGGCTGGAGCCCAGCACGATTCCTGCCAGCCTGCGGGAGCCGAAGGGCACCTGCACGCGGCGGCCGAACACGCTGTCCGCCTGCTCGCCGTCCAGATCGCACCGGTAACTGAAGGTCTGGTCCAGGGGAAGGTTCACCGCCACGTCTACGAAGAATCCCATGGCGCCCGGTCCTAGGATTCCAGGGCCTTGAACGGCCCGTCATAGCCGGGGACGTGCTCCTCCAGCCAGGCGCGGAGCAGCTTGAGGTCCTCCCAGGCAGGCCGCTTGAGGTCCACGTTGTGGAGCAGGGCGCTGGGATGGTAGCTCGCGGTCAGGGGAATCCCGTGGTAATCGTAGAAGCGGCCGCGGAGACGGCCGATTCCCTCCGTCGTGTTCAGGAGTTTCTTTGCGGCGGTATTGCCCATCGCCAGGATGACCTTGGGCTTCAGGACGTGGATCTGCGCCTCCAGATAGGAGATGCAGGCATCCGACTCGTCGGGAAAGGGGTCCCGGTTGTGCGGGGGGCGGCACTTCACGATGTTCCCGATGTAGCAGTTCGCCCGCCTGGACAGGCTTATGGCGGCCAGCATCTTGTCCAGGAGCTGCCCCGCGGGACCGACGAAGGGCCGCCCGCTCCGGTCCTCCATCTCGCCCGGCCCCTCGCCGACCACCATGACGACGGGGGTGGGGGAGCCTTCACCGGGAACGGTGTTGATGCGGGTTCCTCCCAAACGGCAGTTCTGGCAGCGGGAGATCTTCGCCACGATGTCCTCAAGGGTGATGCCGGCCCGGGGGCCGTCCGGGACCGCCGCCCCGCCGGAGGCTGCCGGTTCAGGAACGGCCTCGAC
>CAMJAJ010000038.1 GCA_946403565.1 uncultured Treponema sp.
ACCAGGGCAGCAAGCAGATCGTCGGCGCGCTCAAGATGATGAACGACAGCTCGCAGGAGGTCAAGCTCGCCTCCGAGGAGATGAAGGAGGGCAACAAGCTCATCCTCTCCGAGGTGCAGCTGCTCCAGGACGTGACCATCTCCATGAAGCAGAGCATGGACGAGATGCTCGGCGGGGCCAGGAAGATAAACGAGACGGGTATGGCCCTCAAGGAGGTCTCGGACCGGATGGGCATGTCCATCGGCAAGATCGGCAAGCAGATAGACGAGTTCAAGGTGTAATTCCGTCAGGGCTTTGGCGACAGGGCCCTGCGGACCAAAAGCGAAGGCGGCCGGAACAGGCCGCCTTTTTTTGTCGGGGGCGGGGCTCACGGGGCAGGACTGACAGGGCTCAGGGCCGGACGAACCGCCAGGCGGCCGCCTTCTTTATTTCCACCCTATCAAGTCGTCCCTGCGGAGTCTATTCCGGTATATTCGATGCCCCCTTGACGGACAGGCCAGGGGCCGCTGAAACTGGAGGTCTGCCTGCGGTAGAGGTCTATGCTGCGCGTCAGGTAGTCGTAGAAGACCTGCACGTGGATGTTGTCGTGGCTCAGGGCGTGCTTTTCAACGACAATGTCCCGCACGCACCGGGGTTCTTCGATCCGCTTGAACAGGATGCGTTCGGTGAACGCACTGCCGAGCGCAAACTCCGGCCAGAAGCCCACGCCCGCCTTGTTGCAGATCATGGCGCGCACGGCACCGGGGTCGTCGCTTTCGAACACCGTATTCGGGTGTATGCCCGCAGTCCTGCAGAACGCGTCGCAGATGCTGCGGAAGTACAGCTTTTCGGAAATCTGCACGAAGCCCATGTCCGCCACCTCGTCCAGGCGGATAGTGTCCTTTTCCCGGAAACGGGGGATGTCCGGCACCGCGAGGAAGATCTCCTCGCTGCAGACGAAGAGGTTGTCGGACTTACGCTTCTTGGGCCGGTAATGCTGGATGGTGAACACCGTGATGTCCGAAAGCTCCTGGGTCTCGCTCCGCGTCACCTTGAAGCAGACGTTCGGGTCAATCCGCTGGAACTCAAGGATTGTCTCCATGACGATGAACCAGGCCGCGAAGACGTTGAGCCGTATGGTCACGCTTTCGCGCGGTTCCAGCTTCTTTATCTTGTCCGGCAATGAGTCGAGCGACTCGTAGAGGGGCAGGATTTCATCGTAGAGGGCCTTTCCGTAGGGGCTGAGCTGTATGGAGCGTCCGCTGGGCACGAAGAGGGGAACCCCTATCTCGCTTTCCAGCCGGTGGATCGCGTTGGTGACGGCAGGCTGGCTCACATGCAGGGCCTCCGCGCTCCTCCGCACATGCTGCTGCCGCGCGACTTCCAAAAAATACCTCAGCTGAAAGAGTTCCATTGTTCTATTATACGGTATAAAAAGCCTGCAGAAAAGCCGCGATTGATAATATTTCATTATCAATAAAAAAAGCCCGAATCTGCCGCCGCCAGGACAGCACCGGCGGAGGAACTTCACCATCTCCTTATATTTCAAACGATTACGACGCCCACCCCATGCTCAGTCCCCGGGAAAAGCAGGAGGGAATTCAAAGGAAAAGATAAGGATTGCCCAGGAAAGGAAGGCCCCGACGCTTCCAAAAAAGTTGCTTTCGGGCGATACCTATAGTACCATACCTTATAGTCTCATATGCATATGATGGGTTCAGGGAGAGTTGAACTGACACGGAGGAACTTCAATGGCGAAGAAAGAACTGAACAGGTTTGACACGAAGGCCAAGCGCAACATGAGCCTTCAGGCAAAGCTCATAGGGCTTGTTGGCGGCTTCATCCTGCTGGGATGCTCCGTGGTGGCAATCGTGTCGCTCACCGTGTTCGACAGCAAGCTCGTACAGAACACCCAGGACGAACTCAAGTACACCGAGCACGGCGCGAAGAACGTCATGGACGACTGGCTTGCCACCCTCGCGCTGAGCGCAGACCTCCTGTCAGACTCCCCCGCCATCGTGCATGCGGCCGCCCGCACGAACTTAAGCGAGGGCAGGGCCTACCTGAAGTCCAAGGCGGACAATCAGGATATGGACATCGTTGCCATCATCGACCGGAACGGAACGGTCGTGTGCAGCAGCGGCTACGAGGTCAGCACCAACCTGTCCTCCCTCGCCTGCGTGTCCTCCGCGCTCAAGGGCAAGGCCGCCAAGACCTTCGAGCCGATCGGCAACCTGGACTTCGCCGCGCTTGCAACAAGCCCCGTCTATGACGGCGGCACGGTCATCGGCTGCGTCCTGTCCGGCTACGACCTGACCAACGGCTACTTCACCAACCTCATGCAGGAAGGCTACAACGTCGAGTGCACGGTGTTCAGGGACACCCTGCGGGTCTCCTCCACCATCCCCAACGCGACCGGAACCACGCTGGACAACCAGAAGATCATCAAGAAGGTCCTGCAGGGCGGAGAGACCTTCGAAGGCACGAACATCATCCAGGGAAACGAATACTACTCCACCTACCAGCCGCTGACGAACGAGGATGGAAGCGTCGTCGGCATGCTCTTCATTGCAAAGGGCGTGGAGGTCGTGCAGAACGTCAAGCATGCCACCCTCGTCATCGTCATCCCCATCATCATCGTGCTGGTTATCGTGCTCATCATCATAAGCTACAGCTTCATCCACTGGCTCATGTGGCGCATCTACAACGTCACGAACTTCCTCAAGGAGCTGGAGACCGGTGACGCTGACCTGACCAAGCGCTGCAAGCTCTTCATCCGCGACGAGATAGGCGACCTGGTCATCCACTTCGACCTCTTCCTGGACAAGCTCCAGCAGATCATGAAGGACGTGCAGGGGTCCAAGATCCAGCTGGACACCTCCGGCGACAACATGGCGGAAAGCGCCCAGAACACGACGAGCGCGATTTCGCAGATCATAGCGCACATAGAAGGCATCTCCTCCCAGATAAACGACCAGGGCAGCAGCGTCACCCAGACCGCCACGGCGGTCAACGAGATTTCCCACAACATCCAGAACATGGACAACCTCATCGACGGCCAGTCCACCAGCGTCACGCAGGCTTCCGCCGCCGTCGAGGAGATGATCGGGAACATCACGTCCGTCAACCAGTCGGTGGACAAGATGTCCGTCTCATTCCAGGCGCTCTCCGCGAACGCCCAGACAGGATTCAACAAGCAGCAGGACGTGAACGAGCGGATCAAGCAGATTGAAAGCCAGTCCGAGATGCTCGTGGAGGCCAACCAGGCCATCTCCAGCATCGCCGAGCAGACCAACCTGCTCGCCATGAACGCCGCAATCGAGGCCGCCCACGCGGGAGAGGCGGGGAAGGGCTTCTCCGTCGTCGCGGACGAGATCCGCAAGCTCTCCGAGACCTCCTCCGGCCAGTCCAAGACGATCGGCGAACAGCTGGGCAAGATAAAGGAGTCCATCACCGAGGTCGTCGCGGCCTCGCAGGAGTCCAGCGACGCTTTCGCATCGGTGTCCTCCAAGATAAAGGAGACGGACGAGCTGGTCATCCAGATAAAGGCCGCCATGCAGGAGCAGAACGAAGGCAGCAAGCAGATCGGCGGCGCGCTCAAGAACATGAACGACAGCACCGTGGAAGTCCACAAGGCCTCCAAGGAGATGTCCGCCCGCAGCGAGAAGATCAAGATGGAGATGGGCAAGCTGCAGGACGTCAGCGCCAGCATGAAGCAGAGCATGGAGGAGATGTCCGTGGGCGCGCAGCGAATCAACGAGACCGGAAGCGTCCTGGGCGACATATCCGGCAAGATGCGGGAAGCCATAGACAAGATCGGAAGCCAGATAGACCGCTTCAAGGTGTAAGGGCCTGTTTCAAAAGTCCGCAGGACTTTTGTCCTGCTTGCACTTTTGAAACTGCCCCTGCCGGGGACGCCAGGGGCCGCCCCAAAAAGCTTGACAGTGTTATACCCATCGTATAGAATTCAGTCCATATGACCCGGAGTCTGAGACTCATTTCCGCATTCCTCCTCCTGCTGGCAGCCTCCTGCCTGCCTGCCCGTGTCTCCCCCTTGTGGGCGACCGGTGAACGGAAGGGCGGCAGGCAGGTCAAGGATGTCCGCATCGGCATGGTCACCGAGCCAGGCTTCACCGAGCTTTTTCCAGACAAGCGCAGGGCTGGCTACGGCTACGAGTACCTGCAGGAGATCGCCTTCCGCTCGGGCTGGAGACTCCATTATGTCGACGCCCGCAGTTCCATCCTGCTTTCCATGCTTGAGGCGGGCCAGATAGACGTGCTGATGGGCATGACCAAGACGGCGGAGCGGGAGCAGATGATGCTCTATTCTTCTGTCCCCCAGGGCAGCAGGAACTACTACATCTACGCGCAGCCCTACGGGGTAGGCAAGATAAAGCGGGGAAACGCACAGACCGTCGACGGGGCGCGGATAGGCGTGGAGAGAAGAAAATATTCCCGCCAGATCCTCGAAGACTGGTCACGGGCGAACGGCGTAGAGCCGGAGATCGTGGAATGTGATGAAGACCAGATGTGGAAGGACCTTGCCGCAGGGCTGCTGGACGGGGCCGTTGCCCACGACATGCGCCTGGACAGCCGGGAGGTTCCCCTCTTCCCGCTGGAAAGCACGGACTTCTACTTTGTCGTCAGCAAGACGCGGCCCGACCTGCTTGACGACATCAACCGGGCACAGGAAAAGCTGCTGGAGATACAGCCCTTCTATGCCGAAAGCCTCAAGCAGCGCTTCTTTACGTCAGCATCCAACCGTCAGGGGCTTTCGCCGGAAGAACTGGCCTGGAGCAGGGCCCGGGGGCGAATCAGGATTGGCTACCTAGACGGCTTTGCCCCCATCTCGTCAAATAACCAAGGAAAGCCAGAAGGAATGTACGTACTCATCGAGCAACTGCTGAAGGGCAGCTTTGGCCTTGAGACAGAAAGCATTCCCTTCGCTTCCGAAGTGGCCCTGATGGATGCCCTCTCGGAGCAGCAGGTAGACGCCGTCTTTCCCTATATCTTCAACTACGCCATTGCCGAAAAAGACAATGTCATTCTTTCGTCCGCCGCGGTCAAGATTCCCGGCATGGTCATCCAAAGGTCAGACTTCACCGGTCCGGTACAGACGGTCGCCGTGCTGAAGTCCGGCAGCCTGATGAAGCTATCTTCCCTCATAGAGTACCCGGAGGCATCCTATTATGAAGTAGACAGCCTGCAGGCCTGCATGAAAGCCGTCAACAAAGGGGAAGCAGACCTGTTCCAAATCAGCAATTACCGTCTGTCCTACATCGCCAAGAGTTTCTATGACTTCCCCGAGCTGGAGATGAAGCCGAGCCAGCAGAACTTCGACCTCTGCTTCGCGGTCAGCCGTGACAAGCCCCTGCTGATGGAAATACTGAACAAGGCAATTACGGCCATCAGCTCGGGAGAGAGCGATTCCATCCTCTTTTCAGCGATGAGCTACGGCAGCACATTCTCCTTCGGCGACTTCGTGCGTGAACATGCGGTCCCCCTGCTGCTCGGGGTCACCTTCATCGCCATACTGGCAGCCCTGCTCTTCCGACACCGCCTGAAGACGGAGGAAGAACGCAAGCGCGTCCTCGTGCGGACAAATGCCGAGCTCAAGGCGACGAAGGAGGCCCTGGAGATTTCCTCGGACGCAGCGAAACAGGCGAGCAGGGCGAAGAGCGAGTTCCTGTCCAAGATGAGCCACGACATCCGCACGCCGCTGAACGCCATCATCGGCTTCTCCAACCTTATTTTGTCGCGGGACAGCAGCAGGGAGGAAGTGAAGGACCAGGTGGGCAAGATCCGCCTTTCTGCCGACCACCTGCTGGACCTCGTGAACGACGTGCTTGACGTAAGCAAGATAGAGTCCGGAGCCATGACGCTGACCCCGGTGGACTTCCGCCTTTCCGAGATGATCGCCTCCGTCGAGCAGATAATCCGTCCCCTGGCGGAAGGCAAGGGGCAGGACCTCGCGGTGGAGCTGGACGAGGACGGCATGTTCTTCGCAGACAAGGGCCGCATCCGGCAGGTGCTGCTGAACCTCCTGTCGAATTCCGTCAAGTACACGGGGAACGGGGGCCGCATCCGCTTCCACGTGAGCAACAATCCGTCTCCCGCCCCGCAGCGGAGGAACGTCACGTTCGTGGTCGCGGACAACGGGCGGGGCATGAGCGAAGAGTACATGGAAAAACTGTTCACCCCCTTCAGCAGGGAATATCGGCCCGAGGAAAGTGCGGAGGTCGGTACGGGGCTGGGCCTTCCGATAGTGCAGAACCTTGCAACCATGATGGGCGGTACGATCTGCGTGGAAAGCCAAATCCGGCAGGGCACGACCTTTACGGTCCGCCTGCCCCTGCAGCTGAGCGTGTCCGCCGATGGGAAAGACGGCAATGCGGTCGGAAAGGCTGGCACTGACGGCGGCCCGTCCGGGGAATACCTTTCCGGCAGCCAGAAGCCCCTCACGGGCCTGCGCATCCTTGCCGCCGAGGACAACGAGCTGAACACGGAAATCCTGCAGGCCTACCTGACCATCAACGGGGCGGAGCTGACCGTCGCGGAGAACGGCAAAGAGATGCTGGACATATTCTCCGGAGCGGCCGAGGGAAGCTTCGACGCGATCCTCACGGACATCCAGATGCCGGTGATGAACGGGCTGGAGGCGACCCGCGCGCTCAGGGCCCTTGACCGTCCCGACGCGAAAACCATCCCCATCATCGCGATGAGCGCGAACGCATTCAGCGACGACGTGAATGCCTCGCTTGAGGCGGGCATGAACGCCCATATCGCCAAGCCAATCGAAATCTCCGAGCTGCTGCGCGCGCTGGAAGCGACGAAGGGCCGGCGGGACGGGGCGGAACATGAGGGCTGACAAGGACTTTCCCCTTGAAAGACGGCCCCTCATTCAATTACAATACAGGTATGCAGCTGGCTTTTCAGATCGTGAATGTCGATTTCATCGCATTCGTCACGATAATCTACCTTCTCATCTTCCTGCGGGCCAACAGGGCCTATGACCGGTCGGTGCTCGGCAGGTTCGTGCCGTCCCTCGTGCTGCTGGCCTTGCTTGCGATCAGCGACAACATAGACTACTACTATTCGTGGAAGCCCGACCCCCACTTTGCCCGAAAGCTTTCGATTATGGCGGGCTACATTCTGCGCGTGTACCTGCTGATGGCCGCGGTGTTCATACTGAAGAACAAGAACGTTTCCCTCCGTGACAGGATTCTCCTGTTCGTCCCCGCCACGCTGAACGCCCTGATAATCCTCTCCGCCTTTTTCACCGACCGCGTCTTCTACCTTGACGCGGACAACGTGCTGCACCGCGAGCCGCTCTCCTTCTCGCCGCACGCCCTGAGCCTGATCTATTTCTTCGTCGTGCTGGGCATAGCGGTCAGGCGCTGCATTCAGGGCTACCGGGAGGAAGGCAAAATCCTCATCGTCGCGCTCGCCACCGTGCTGGTGGCCGTCACGTCGGAAATCGTGCTCAAGACGCGGGGCATCTTCATCAGCTCGGTGTCGCTCATGCTGACCTTCTACTACCTCTACCTGCACATGGAGCACTACAAGAGGGACACCTTGACCGGCGTGCTCAACCGCATGAGTTTCTTCGCCGACATGAGCAGGCGGAAATGTACGGACGTTACCGCGCTCTGCGAGTTCGACATGAACAACCTGAAGCTGATCAACGACACGCAGGGTCATGCCGCGGGCGACCGGGCCATCATCACCATGGCAAATGCCATACGGAATGACCTGCCCGGCCACAGCTACCTGTACCGCATGGGCGGCGACGAGTTCCTGGCCCTCTTCTGCAAGACCGACATGCAGACCGTGCAGTTCATCATCGAGAAAATCCGCGCCGAGCTGGAGAAACTGGACTGCAGCTGCGCCATAGGCCTGACGGAATGGACGGCTGGACAGGACTTCCAGGAGATATACAACCGCGCCGACCGGCGGATGTATGAGGACAAGCAGAGGATGCGCGAGCTGGGGCTGGCCCGCCCCAGGGCCTAGGGCCGTAGCGGGCGGTCAACGATGCCGCAGGGCGGTCCGGGCGCATGGCCGCGGTTGACACGCGTTAACGGCGGCTGCGGGCTGTATTCCCGCCGTTGACAGGTCTGCCGTTGACAGTTCCGCCGGGCAGGACTACAATCATTCCTATGAGCCAGAAATTCTTCGCAGTCATATCGCGCATGAAGTACATCAACCGATGGGCCTTGATGCGCAACACGATAAACGAGAACATCAGCGAGCACTCGCTGGAAACCGCCTTCATCGCACACGCCCTCGCCCTCATCCGCAACCGCCGCTTTGCTGGCAAAGTGAACGCAGAGCGGGCCGCCCTGCTTGCGATGTACCACGACGCAACCGAGATAATCACGGGCGACCTCCCCACCCCGGTCAAATACTACAATAAAGAGATGCGCGACATATACGGGCAGATAGAGCATACGGCTACCGCGCAGCTTTTAGGTTACCTGCCGGACGACCTGCGGCAG
>CAMJAJ010000039.1 GCA_946403565.1 uncultured Treponema sp.
CCTGCTCGGTCGTCACGATCATCCGCTTGACGGGGTAGCCCGCCTGAATCAGCGCGTGCAGGGGCATCATGTAGGTCTGGAGCGAGCAGTTGGGCTTCACGACGATGAAGCCCTTGTCCCAGCCGTGGTGCTTCCGCTGCTTCTCGATGATGTCCAAGTGGCTGAAGTTTATCTCCGGCACCAGCATGGGAACGTCGCTCGTCCAGCGGTTCGCGCTCGCGTTGGACACGACGGGGATTCCCTCGGCGGCATAGCGCTCCTCCAGCGCCTTTATCTCGTCCTTGGACATCTCCAGCGCAGAAAAGACGAAGCGGCATTTGCCCAGGGCCTTCTTCTCGTCGTTCGCGTCCTCAACGGTGAGGCCGGCGACGGCGGCGGGAATGTCCGCCCCGATGAGCCAGCGGTTCTCCACCGCCTCGGCATACTTCTTGCCCGCGCTCCTCGGCGAGGCCGCCACGTAGACGACCTCGAACCACGGATGGTCCTCAAGCAGTTTGATATATCTCTGGCCGACCATGCCGGTCGCACCCAAAACTCCTACCGGTATTTTCCCGCTCATATTCCGCACTCCTCGATCGCTTTCCTGATGATCTCCTGCGCCTCCGGCCTCGCCTCGACGATCGGCAGGCGGCAGGCCCCGGCGTTGACGCCCTTGCTGCCGGCCTTGGTCTTGCAGTTCATGGCGTACTTGATGCTGGACGGGTTGCCGTCGCAGAAGGCCGCCCGGAAGAAGGGCTGCAGGCGGTAGTGGATCTTCCGCGCCGCCGCTATGTCACCCTTCAGGCAGTCGTGCACCAGCTCGGTCATCAGGGCCGGAATCAGGTTCGTCACGACGCTGATGACGCCGTCGCCGCCGGCCGCCATGAGGGGCAGGGTCAGCGAGTCGTCGCCGGACATGACGGAGAAGTCAGGATGGCGGGAGACCACCTTCTCGATCACCTCCATCATCTGGCTGATGCTGCCGCTCGCCTCCTTGACGCCCGCGATGTTGGGCAGGTCGGCGATGCGCATGAGGGTGGGCACGTTGATGTTCTTGCCCGTCCGTCCCTGTATGTTGTAGACGATGATCGGGATGCCGACCTTGGAGACGGCCTCGAAGTGGCGGAAAATTCCCTCGTCGCTCGGCTTGTTGTAGTAGGGGGTCACTACGAGGGCGTAGTCCGCCCCCTTGTCCTTGGCGCGCTTGACGTAGCGGACGGCATCCAGAGTGTTGTTGCTTCCGGCACCGGCAAGGACCTTCACGTCCTTGCCCTGCTTCTTGTTCCAGTCACGGACTGCGGGAATGACGATATCGAGGAGCTTGTCCTCCTCTTCCTCGTTCAAGGTCGGGGTCTCACCGCTCGTGCCAAGCGGAAGGAGGCCATCGATTCCCTGTTCCAGCTGGAAACGGACGTTCTGGGCGAACCCATCGAAATCAACCGAACCGTCTTCGTTCATCGGCGTAATCATCGCCGTGTAGGAACCTTGCATCTTGGACATACTGTCCCCCCTGTTGCGGTTACCTCGAAAAACTTCAGTTTGTCGCAGTAACCCTGAAAATGCGATGTCGTAAGTCGCGCTATTGTAGCGACTTACGACTCGGCGGCATCTCTAAAAACTGGACCTGCCCGGTTTTTAGAGATGACCCATTATCACACATTTAGGAAGAAAGTGCAACAGGGGGTATCTTGCCCTTCCCTGCAGCAGCCCCTGGAAGCGCCGGCGCGCAATTTTCAGCACTGCCGATGCAGTCCCAGGGAAAAAGTGGCTAGGCCAGCCGCCTGAGCAGCTCAGGGAAGGCAGCCTCGAAGTCCACGCCGTAGTTGTTGTGGTCCTCGTGCTCCAGGGTCTTCTTTATGGAAAGGACGGTGAAGTCTGCGGCGAGGCGGACGGCCTCGTCGATTCTCTTGCCGAGGATGAGGGCGGAGAACGCGACGGAGGCGAAAATGTCTCCCGTGCCGTGGAATTTGGCCGGAATCAGCTCATGGAAGTATTCCGTGGACTTGCCGGTCTCCCTGTCATAGGAAAGCACGCCGCACAGGCCCTTCTTGTAGCCCACACCCTTTAGGATAGTCCGCTTGGCCCCCAGGGCGGCGAGTTTCTGCATCAGGTCGGCTATATACTTCTCGTCGTAGTCCTCGCCGGGATAGTCCTGCCCCAGCATCAGGCAGGCCTCGGTGATGTTCGGGGCAATCACGTCCGCCTTGGCGCAGAGCTTGCCCATCGCGAGGGCGAATTCCTTGGTGAATCCCGGGTAGAGCTTGCCGTTGTCCGCCATGCAGGGATCCACGAAGATGAGCTTGTCTTTGCCGCCGAAGTCGCCGAAGAACGTCGCCATCAGGTCCAGCTGCCTGAAGCTGCCGAGGTAGCCCGTATAGATGCCGTCGAACGCTATCTTCTGGCTCTTCCAGTGATCCGCAATTTTCTGTATCTCGTCGGTGAGGTCATGGAAGGTAAAATCCTTGAACATAGTATGGGTTGACAGGACGGCGGTAGGTATGATGCCCGCCTCTATACCCATCGCGCTGATTATAGGAAGGGCAACCGTCAGGGAACACTTGCCCACGCATGAAATGTCCTGTATCGTAACAATTCGTTTCATAAATACCTCCGGGAGCCACGGGGACACTCCCCTGCTCCGTTTTCATACATAGAATCGAGGTAATTATAGTTGTTTGATAGGAAATGTCAACAGGAGCCGCTCCGGTGCAGGTCAGGCCCGCAGGCCAGGCGGCCTGGAGCCCGTCTGCTGCTCTCCTGCGGCTCTATCGGACAGGAGCTAGCGGGCCGCTATCTCGCTCGAGGCGCGGAGCTTCCAGTAGTCCTCCGGCTCGTAGGTGGCCAGTATGGTGAAGAGGGCGTCCGCGAACTGTACCTGCCCGTAGTTCCGGGAAATCTTGGCCAGGCAGTAGAACAGCTCCCAGATGTTGTTGTCGTTTCCCCAGTCGATGATGTCGGAGTACTTCGAGGCCTTGTCAAGCAGGTCCACGAAGGTCGTGTAGGAGTAGTCGATCAGCCGGTCCTTCAGGATGTCCTCTATCTTGGTGACGGCCGCGACCGCCCCCAGGGCAGCACAGCTCAGGGCCTTCTCGTTCTTGCCGATTCCGCCGTAGTAGGTGGAAAGCTTCTCCAGCGCCTGGATGGAGATGTCGTTGTCGCTGCGGTAGAGCAGGAAGAACTTCTCCACGGCCTTCGCCGGCCCGTCCTTGTCGTCCACCTTGCCGCGGTTTATCAGGCGCACCAGGGCCCTCATGAAGCCCTCGTCCTTGTAGAGCTTGTCGTCGGCGAGCACCGCCAGCAGCATCTTCTCGTACTCGGGGCCGTCCTCCCGGTAATCGGCCAGGTCGGCAAGCTCGTAGAGGATGTCGTACTTGACCTCCTTTATGTCCAGCCGTCCGATGTTGTCGTAGGCCCTGCCCAGGTACTCGCCGGAAAGCTCGAACTCGCCCTCCAGCTTGTAGATCTTGCCGATCAGGAAGTCGGCCTCGGGATACAGGTAGTCCTTCTCCACCCAGGCCTGCAGCTCGGAGAACCTGCCGTGGAAGAAGTCCTTGCCGTAGAGCTTGAGCTTGCTCTCTATGACGTAGACCGCGTTGTCGTATTTCTTCTCCTTCAGGACCGGAAGCAGGTCGTCGATGTAGTCACCGACCTTGCGGACCTTGGTGCTGCGCTGGGTCTCGTCCAACGCGCGGTCCTCCCATTCTGCGACCTGCTGCTTCTTTTCCTTGGCCTCCTCCGCGAGCGCAAGCGCGCGCCCGTAGTCGTTGGCGGCGAAGGAATTCTCCGCCTGCTTGAGGACGTACCAGTAGTCGTCACCCTTTATCTTCCCGAATGAGAGCGAGAAGGCGGGAGCGAGAAAAACGGAAAACAGGACAGCGCAAACAATATATCTCAGGGCTTTCATTCAGCTTAAATCTCCAGTATACCAATTTCATAATCGGCCAAAAGTTACCCGCCTATTAGCAAATTCACTTCCGCTGCCAGCCGTCCCCGTCCTGGTAGGAGAAGGAGTCCTTCTTCTCCACCCCGTCGATGCCGTCCTCCTCCATCTCCTTGCCGTTGTAGCTCCGTATGCCGCTTATGCTGAAGGAATAGGGAATGCTCACGTGGCCGCCGATGACCAGCCTGACCACGGTCCCCTCCTTATTGAACGAAAGCTTCACCAGCTGCTTGACGGCCTTCCCGTTTATCGCGATGTTCTCCCCCTTTATGGACCGGGGGTCGATTCCCTGGTTGAACCCTATCTCAATCGTAAGCGTGCCCCCGTCATACTCGGACATGAAGCTCTCCATATAGAGGTCGTCGCTTTCCACGGGCTTGCGCTGGCCGCGGTAGCTCGTGAAGTCCTTCTTATGCACGCCGGAAGTAGAAGAGTCCCCCTCCCCCTGCTGGCCGCCCTTGCTCCCCTTGGGCTGGGCGAAGGCCAGCGGCAGGCAGGCGGCAAGGAATGCGAGCGCGACGGCAAATCGTCTCCAACTGTTCATACTATGCTCCCTTTTCTACAACAATTATAGCAGAGAAAGGTAAAAAGAAAAGCCCTCCGGCCATAAGACTTTTCTTATTTTTCGGGAGGTCCCACTTGCAAATGACAGTTGTTACAACTGTCATTTGCAAGTGGTTTCACTCAATTTTACGGGCTTTCGGGCCGAAATTCTAGATATGCCGTCCAAGCAGAACAGCTACGCAAAACCCGATTTCTGGTCTCAAAAAGCCTTCAAGGAAGGCTACCCGGCCCGAAGCGTATACAAGCTGGAGGAGATGGACCGGAAGTTCGGCCTGCTCAAGGGCGCGTCCTCCGTCCTGGACCTTGGCTCCGCCCCCGGCAGCTGGACGGTCTGGCTGCTGCGCAACATCAAGGAGGGAGGACGCGTGGTCTCGGTGGACCTGAATCCCCTCGCCAAGGACGTGAAGTCGGACAAGCTCGTGTTCATACAGGGAGACCTGCTTTCCGAGGAGGTCCGGAAACAAGTGGAGGAACGGGGGCCCTACGACCTGGTCGTATGTGACGCGGCCCCCCTCACGACAGGCAACAGGACCGTGGACACGGCCCGCTCGACCGCCCTCGTGGAGATGGCGGTCTACTATGCCGAGCGGCAGCTCAAGGAAGGCGGTTCCTTCTGCGTGAAGATCTTCCAGAACGGCTCCCAGCAGAAGGAGCTCCAGAAGATGCGGCAGGTCTTCAGCTCCGCCAAGGGCTTCAAGCCCGAGGCGTGCAGGAGCGAGTCATTTGAAACGTATTTAATAGGATTGGATAAAAAATAACAAAAGAGGGGATGTAAGCAATGTACCAAGTGTATGAAAAAGCAATTGCCAATTTTGGTGACTTATGCTACAATAAGCGAAACAAGATGCGTGAACATTTAAAAGTAGTGGCATTCTGTTCGTTATTCGTGATAAGCACGGCAGGCTTTGTCGTGGCGACGACGCTCGGCGTCCTCTATTATAACAGGAATACGACAGGACAGGGAGGCTTTGACACTCCCGGACTTCCCGCCTTGACAAGCTCCCAGATTCTCATGGAAGACGACCCTGTGGTCAGCCAGGGCCTCAGCACGACCATGCAGGACGATGGCGAGGACAGGGCGCTCTACTACTTCACCTACCAGATAGAAGAGGGCGACATGATCGGCAAGATTGCCGAGCGCTTCGGCGTATCCCAGGACACCCTCATCAGCGTGAACAACATCAAGGCGAGCCGCCTCATCCAGCCCGGCCAGTACCTCAAGGTTCCTTCTATGGAAGGAATCATCTATACGACGAAGGAAGAGGATGAGACGCTCGAGTCCATCTGCGACAAGCTCTTCAAGGAAGACGACGCCACCAGCAGGGATCCCGTCCACCTGGATGCGAACAAGTGCGCGATCGCGAACAACATCGCCAAGGACGACAAGCTGGCGGCCGGAGCCTCGGTCTTCATCCCCGACGCACGCCTGGGCTGGGCGCAGAAGCAGGAGATAAACGGAGACCTGTTCACCAAGCCCATCCACAGCTGGTACTACTACTCATCATACTACGGATACAGGCAGAACCCCTTCAACGCGGCCAAGCGCACCTTCCACGGCGGCCTGGACATGGCCTGTCCCCAGGGAACCAAGATCTACGCGGCCCTCGCGGGAAAGGTCTCGGCGGTCGGCTACAACTCCACCTACGGCTACTACGTCATGGTGAGCCACCACTCAGGCTACCAGACCCTCTACGGACACATGAAGCAGGCAGCCTCCGTGAAGGTCGGACAGTCCGTGAACACCTACACCGTGCTCGGCTACGTCGGCAGCACGGGAATGAGCACCGGCCCGCACCTGCACTTCGGAGTCTACAAGAACGGACGCAGCATCAACCCGTCCAGCGTCCTGGGCAACAAATAGGACCACATCCCATGCAAACAAAGCCGCCTCATACGGGGCGGCTCTTTTTTTCCCTTTACAAAACACGGCTTCGGCTCGGCGGCCTTTTTTTTGCGCTCAAAAGTGCGCCCCGCGCGGTTTTTCGAGATGCCCCTTTACAAATCATTCATGCGGATTTATCATGTATGTATCAATTTTTTCGGAGGGGCAGTCTGATGGACTTCTGCAAGAATTTCTCCCTTGAAGGAAAGGTCGCTTGGGTGACCGGAGCCAGGTACGGCATAGGATTTGCCATTGCGGGCGCATTTTACCGGGCGGGAGCGAAGGTCGCGTTCAATGCGAGGAGCCAGGAAAAAGTAGACCAGGCAGAGGCGGACTACAAGGCGGCGGGCGTGGAGGCAAAGGGCTACGTCTGCGACGTCACCGACGAGAAACAGGTGCAGGAGACCGTCGCCGCGATAAACCGTGACCTGGGCGTCATCGATATCCTCGTGAACAACGCGGGCATGATAAAGCGCATTCCCATGACCGAGATGTCCGTCGAGGACTTCCGCACGGTCATCGACACCGACCTCAACGCCCCCTTCATCTGCTCCAAGGCAGTCATCCCGCAGATGATCAAGAAGGGTCACGGCAAGATAATCAACATCTGCTCGATGATGAGCGAGCTGGGCCGGGAGACCGTCTCGGCCTATGCGTCGGCCAAGGGCGGCCTCAAGATGCTCACCCGCAACATCTGCTCCGAATACGGCAAGTACAACATCCAGTGCAACGGCATCGGACCCGGCTACATCGCCACCCAGCAAACCGCCCCCCTCCGCGAGCGGCAGGCGGACGGCTCACGCCACCCCTTCGACTCCTTCATCGTCGCAAAGACCCCGGCGGAGCGCTGGGGCGACACGGCGGACCTGGAGGGACCGGCGGTCTTCCTTGCCAGCGACGCGTCCAACTTCGTCAACGGGCAGATCCTCTACGTGGACGGCGGCATCCTCGCCTACATCGGCCGGCAGCCCTAATGCAAGCTGCCGCTCGGCGGACCCGGAACGGCCGCTCGGCGGACCCGGAACGGCCGCTCGGCGAATCCAGAACGGCCGCTCGGCGAACCCAGAACGGCCGCTCGGCGAACCCGGAACGGCCGTTCAGAAATCGTAAAGTTGCTGCTTTACGGCAGTAAAGCGGCATTCTTATAGGCCTCAGCCGCCCAGAAGCGCGCGGGCGCGTTCAAGGGCACCGGAGATGTGGTCGTAGATGTTCTCCCGCCCCAGCTTGTCAGCCATGCCGGTCTTTTCCAACAGCATGTAGGGCTGGGTGTGGATGCCGGAGATGACGATGGTTATCCCCTTGCGGTCGCAGGCAGCCTTCGCCTGCTCCAGCGCCCGGATGCCGCCCGCATCAAGGTAGATGGTGTTCCGCATCCGCAGGATGAGCACCTTGTAGTCCAGTTCGGCCTTTTCCACGGCGACCTCGAACTTGCGCACCGTGCCGAAGAAGAGCGGACCTTCGATTTCGTAGACCATCGCGCCCTTGGGCAGGTCAAGCTTTTCATCCGGCATGTCCGCGGCATGCAGGCCGGAAGTCAGCGCCTCCCGCTTGTTCTGGACTTCGGACAGGTCTATCATCTTCTTGATGAAGAAGAATGCCGCCAGCCCCAGTCCGACCTCTATCGCCATCGTCAGGTCAACAAATACCGTTATCAGGAAAGTGACGGCAAAGACCGCCGTATCCGACTTCTGGCCCTTGATGAGGGAACGGATCGCGGGGAAGCCAGCCATGTTCCATGCGACATTGATCAGCACCGCAGAAAGGGCAGCCATCGGGATGTACGCGGCATACTTTCCGAAGAACAGCAGAATCAGAAGCAGCGTAAGGGCGTGGACAATCCCGGCGACCGGTGTCTTCCCGCCGTTCTTGATGTTCGTCGCCGTCCGTGCGATGGCCCCGGTAGCCGGGATTCCTC
>CAMJAJ010000040.1 GCA_946403565.1 uncultured Treponema sp.
GCCAGCGAAGCTTCAAGGCCCGCGGACAAAAAAAACAGCTTTCAGTTACCACTCTGAAAGCTGTTCTTCAAGGAGTTTCTCAGGACGGAAGAGCTGCTCTTTCTCTTGCCTTACACTAAACAAACCTCCGGCCCAGGGCATGGTTACAGGATTCCTGCAAAAATTTCACTTTTTTCGCGATTTTTTTCCAAAATCCCAGGGATGAAGGTGCCCCGTCCTTTTTTGCCAGTTCCAAAAGCCCGGCTGGGCTTTTGAAACTGCCTCTATTTATTCAGCTTGTACTTTCCGGTGCTTATCGTATGCCCGTCGTTGTAGACATCGAACCAGATGGTCGAATTCCGGCTGGTGTCCAACGCCTCGTAGAACTCCTGCGTGGACGTAACCTTCTTGTCGTTGACGGCAGTGATTATGTCCCCGTTCTGAAGCCTCAGAGCGGCAGCGGGCGATTTCTCCTGGATGTTGGAGATGATGACGCCCTTCACGTTCTTGTCCAGCTTGAGCTTCTTCCTGTTCTCCTCCGTCAGGGGGGCGGCGATGAAGCCCGGCCAAAGCTTGCTGTTGTCCGAGGCTATGTCCTGGCTGCGCTCGTCAATCTTGATGGAAAGCTCCACCCTGCTCTTGCCGCGCAGGACGGTGAACCTGGCGGTCTCACCCGCCCTCAGGCTACCGACATCGCGCACCAGCTGATCAGTCCCCTTCACCTCCTTGCCGTTGAGGGAGATGATGTAGTCTCCGGCCTGCATTCCGCCCTTCATAGCCGGGCTGTCCATGAAAATCTCCGCCACGAACGAGCCGTTCTGGCTGACCGGAATGCCGAGGTCCTTCTTGTATTCGTCAGTCGTCCCCACCAGGCTCACGCCGAGCCAACCGTAGGAGACCTTGCCCTTGGAGATGAACTGGTCTATCGCGGTCTTGATGTTGTTGATCGGGATGGAGAAGCCCAGGCCCTGGCTGCCACCGGAGGAGGATGCAATCCAGGTGTTGATTCCGATGACCTCGCCGTAGATGTTCACGAGCGGACCGCCGGAGTTGCCCTGGTTGATGGAGGCATCCGTCTGGATAAAGTCGCTGATGGAACCAATCTGGGTCCCGCTCCTGCCCGTCGCGCTGACGATGCCCTGCGTGACGGAGGCAAAGTAGCCGAGGGGGCTTCCCAAGGCAAGGACGATGTCTCCCTGCTGCACGGAATCGCTGTCGCCAAGGCTCGCGATGGCAATGTCGCTGTCGGCCGTCTCAAACGAAACGAGCGCTATGTCCATCCGCTCGTCTGCACCGACGAGCTTTCCGTCAAACTCGCGGTCGTCATTCAGCTTTATCTTGATTGTGGTCGCGTTTCCCGCCACATGGTTGTTCGTAAGGACATAGACCGTCTTTCCTGACTTGCGCACGATGACGCCCGAACCGAGTGCGGCCTGCTCCATCTCCTGGGGCTCCGAGTTTCCGCCGAACGGCCATCCGTCGCCAAAGAAGTCCTTGAAGGGGTTCTGGAAGCCGGGAACCTGGGTCTTTTCGGTCACGTCAACCTCAACCACCGCCGGGAGGACGTTCTCGCTGACCGAACGGAACACGTCCTGCAGCGACTTGACGACCTCAAGCGAGCTGCTCGAGAGGGCCGTCGAGGACCGCTTGCCGTTGCTCTTGCTCTCGGCGAACGCCACGTTTGCCGAACCATTGTTCGCCTTGCATGAAAAGGCGAGGATGGCGAAGGAAAGCGCCGCCACCGACAGCGTTCCCAGGATCTTTACCGGAAGATTGGAAATTCTTTTCATCAAAAAGCCTCCATAATAGTGCTCATATAGCAACGCCTGCTTCAAAGCGAATCGAATTTTAAAACAGGCTCATTTCGTTACTCAAGAATATAATGCCAAATCTGCCGTTTGTGTTACAGATATTTTAAGAAAATCCTGTTAGCGGAGGCGGTCACAGGGGGGACGGACGCGGAATTCCCTGCGGGCACAATGATACCGAGCTCCCGGAGTCCCCCGCCCCTTACGGCCCCAAAATCAGCTGACCAGCTGCAAAACAGTTTCAAAAATCCAGATGCCCTTTTGCCAGCAGCCTTTTCGTGCTATAATGGGGGCATGAGTTATGAATGCAAAGAGCTGACGATGAGCGACGGCAACGTGAACTGCTTCCACTGCTGGCTGCCCGATGGAGAGGTACAGAGCCTCGTCCTTTTGAGCCACGGAATGACCGAATACGCCTTCCGCTACGCCCATTTCGGCGAATTCCTGAACGGAAAGGGCGTGGCCCTGTTCGCCGAGGACCACCGGGGCCACGGCAAGACCGCCGAGCGGGCAGAAAAGGAGGGGACGGGCTGCTTCGGCTACCTGGCCGACCGGAACGGCTTTTTCCGCGTGGTGGACGACATCATGGAGGAGGCCACGATGCTGCGCTCCCAGTATCCAGGAAAGAAGCTTTTCCTGTTCGGACACAGCTTCGGGTCCTTCATCGCCCAGGGATTCATCGAACAGTACGGGACACTGGTGGACGGTTGCATACTCTGCGGTACGGCGGGTCCCAGGCTGGTGGTGTACCCCGGCCTGCTCCTCGTGAAGCTCATCACTGCCTTCTCCGGCGCGAAAAACATCTCGCCACTCATCGGCGCGCTCACGATGGGGAACTTTGGTGACGACTGGCTGAGCCGCGACAAAGAGCTCCTGTCCAAATACGCAAACGACCCCTGGTGCACGTTCAGGTGCAGGAACGGCTTCTACGTGGACATGCTTTCCGGCCTCTGCGCCATACACCGGAAGAAAAACCTTTCCGCCATCCCCAAGGCCCTGCCCCTCCTCCTGATTGCAGGCACCGGCGACCCCGTCGGTGACTATGGAAAGAGCGTCCAGGACCTGTACGACTGCTACCGGAAGCTTTCCCTCTCCGACAGCTCCATCAAACTCTACGAAGGGGCCAAGCACGAGCTTCTGAACGAAACCAACAAGGCCGAAGTGATGAACGACATGTATGAATGGATGAAAGGGCGTGTATAAGACGGTCGGTATTTGATACATTATGGAAGAAAAACGTATGGAGCGGGGAAATCAAGGCGGCTCCAACTAGCGGGCATCTGCTTATGTGCCTGTCAGCCTGCATCTTCTTAAATTTGAGGCTTTCCCCGGGCGATGCCGGGGGAAGCGCTTCCAGGTAGAGAGGGTGTCTTTCCCCTCTACCCAGGGGGCTACGGGGCCCGCCCCGTAAAACGGGGGACTACGGGCCTGAGCCCCGTAAAACTAGAAGCTGCTGTCCAAGTTCCGGTTGTCAAGCAAGACGATGTTACCGCTCGCCGCCACAACGACCACGCCCTTCTCGGAAATCACGATGGGGGTGTTGGACTCCACGGCCACAGGGCTCTTCACCTGGAGCTGCAGGGACTTGTTGTACTTGGCGACCACATAGCTTGAGCCGTCCTTGATGACGCAGTAGTAGCCGCCCCTGCCATCCGTCGCAAGGACACTGTCGTTGGCAACGAATTCGTTGCTCTCCTTCTGAATCTCCATGTTCATGGAGTCCAGCAGACAAAGCTTGACCGCGTTGTTCGTGCTGGAGCTTCCGTCACCGCAGATTGCCACGTAGTACACGCTCGCCGTCTGCACGGAGGACCCCTTCTCGTCATCTATCTCCGGGTTGTCCACGGCAAGAATCGTCCGCTCGTGGACGACGTTGACGGGCGACACCTTCAGGGTGCTTCCGTCGGCCATGCTCACCTTGACCATCTGGCTCAGATCCTTGACCTCGTTGACGACCTTGAGTCCGATTATCGCGTTGCCCTCGTCAAGCGCGAGCGCCTCCTCCAGGAGGGCCTGCTTGTCCTTGGCTATCTCGGTGCGCTCGGTCTGGGCCTCGGACTCCTTCTTGTCGGCAAAATCCTGGTGCTCCTTGGCCTCCGCCTCCGCGGCGTCAACCTTCTCCTTCTGGGCAGCAGCGGCCTCGGCCTCGGCCTGAGCCTTCTTGGCAGCCTCATCAGCGGCCTTCTGCGCCGCTAAAGCATCCTGCTCGGCCTTCTTCCGGTCCTGCTCAGCCTTCCTGGCATCCTCCTCAGCCTTCTTCCGGTCCTGCTCGGCCTTCTTGGCATCCTCCTCAGCCTTCTTCGCGGCAGCCTGGGCCGCAGCGTCGTCAGGATTCTCGCCGGCCTTCTTCTTGGCCTCCTCAGCCTTCTTCTTGGCATCGTCAGCCTGCTTCTTGGCATCGTCGGCCTGCTTCTTGGCGTCGTCAGCCTTCTTCTGGGCGTCCTGGGCAGTGCTGTCCGCCTTGCCCGCGTCCTTGGAGGCCTTGTCGGCGGCCTGCTCGGCCTCGCGCCTGGCCTTCTCCTGCTCGGCAAGCCGCTGCTTCTCCTTGTCGGCCTTGTCCTGGGCCTCAGCAGCCTTGTCGGCGGCCTGCTCGGCCTCGCGCTCCTTTATGTCCACCATGTCCTGGCGGGCATCGATTCCCCTGTCGTCCTCCTCCCGCATGTTGTCCACGACGTTCCGGTCGCTGATGACGGAGGTGTCCACGGTAGAAAGCCCGCCCTGCAGGTCACGGAGCGGAATCACGATCTGCGTGTTGCCCGGCCAGTCGCTCCACTTGGTGGAAAGGCCGCACTTCTCCTTGGTCAGGTGCTTGGTGACGACCTTCTTGTAGCGGTCCTGGAAGACATCGAGCTTCTGCCGGTACACGGCGTTATAGACGGTCACGAAAGTCGCGATGGTGTTCGCGTCCTTGCTGCTGTAGCCGTAGGCGGAGGACAGGTAGCCGGCGATGATGCGACGGAGGTTCCTGATATGGTCAACGGTCGCGTTCGGGTTGATTATGAGGATGTCAGCGTCGAACTTCCCGGTCTCGCTCTCGTCAACGGCGTGTATAATAGAATATTTTCCGTTCAGATTGAAGGAGCCTTCCTTGCTCACGCTCCTGGATACCTGCCGTCCAAGGCCGCGTCCAATCTCGGTGATGGCGTCGGCCGTCTCTATGACCGTATGGGGGCCGGTGTAGTTCTCAAACTGTATCGTGCCCACGTCTCCGGTGACGCGGATCTCGTCCTCGTCAACCCCAAGGGCTGCCGCAGAAACCATCGCCGCAAGACTGAGGGCGGCCACGGCAATTGCGAACCTACTGATCTTCATATATCCTCCTGTTTCCTGCCTGCACCGGGGACTGGCCCGGTACGGGAACTGAAGCTCGTAATAAACGCATTATACTCCGTTTTTCCGAAAAAATGAAGGGGCAAAGGGATTTTTTCGTGGAAATCAGCTTCTATTGTATACGCTGGCAATTCCAGAGCCCCGCCAGAAGCTCCCCCTGCAACGTCGTCAGAGCATTTGGCCGCACGAAGCCCAGGCATCCGGTCACACGAAGCTCAAGCGTTTGGGTCCCTGACCAATGAGAAAATGTAGCCAGCGAATTCAAATAATAGCCAGAAAAATAGAAGAGGCCGCCTCAAAAGCCCAGCAGACGTTTGCAACTGGCTCACAGCTTCCTGGGCATACTGTCGCCCTGCCCCTCCCTCCCATGATATCCTTGCCGAATTCGACGGGAAGTGCTATAGTGATACATATGGAAGATTCAACTGTACCGCACAATACGGAAGAGCCGATGCTGGAAGAGCCCATGCTGGAGATGGACGATGCCCCGGTGGACCTGGACGCAACGCTGCTGAACATGAACACGAAACCTGGCCCCACGGCCGGGAAAAAGGCGGATGCGTCCGTGCCGGAGAAAATCGGCAGGTATCAGGTCATTTCGATGCTTACCTGGGGCAGCCAGAGCAAGGTCTACCTCGCCAACGACAACGTCCTGAAGCAGAAGGTCGCCATCAAGGAGCTCATCATCGCCGACGAGCGCGCCCGCGAAAGCTTCAGGCAGGAGGCCAAGTTCCTGCGCGAGCTGAATTCGGCCAGGAACGTCATCAAGCTCTATGAATTCCTCCAGGAGGGAAAGAACGACTATATCGTCCGGGAATTCGTGGACGGAATGTCCCTTTCCAACCTCATACAGCGGCAGGGGAAGCTGCCGGTCCCCCTGGCCATGTACATCTTCAGCCAGATATGCGCAGGGCTCAGCGATGCCCATGAAAAGGGCATAATCGTCAGGGACATCAAGCCCGGCAACGTCCTCATCTCTAAGGACGGGGACGTGAAGCTCTCGGACTTCGGTATAGCCGTCACGGAGCAGGACCTGGCCTCCGGAAAGGCCGCCACGATCGGAACCCCCCGCTACATGTCACCGGAGCAGATGGACGGCGACGGCGAAGTGGACAAGCGGACCGACATCTACTCGATGGGCATCATGCTCTACGGGATGCTCTTCGCCGAATGGCCCTTCACCGGCAACTCCATCGAGGAGCTGATGGCCAAGGTCAAGCAGGGCGACTACGTCAAGCCGGTCGAACGCGACCCGACGGTCCCCGCCACCGTGAACGCCCTCATCGTCAAGATGATGGCACGGAACAAGGAGGAACGCTTCAAGGACATCGGCGAGGTCGTCCACGAGGTAGACAGCTACCTGGCCCAGTTCAGCACGCGGAGCCAGAACCGCCTCAAGTCCGCGCTCAAGGCCTCCGCACGGAGCGAGGACAGCCTGGACTACCACAAGCTCACGCTCGAAGACGGCACGACCGTGGACCTGCACTCGCTGGGACAAGAGCCCGTCTGATGGCGCACGGGGCAGTCCGCCCCGATCGTCCGGCGTCCCTCTGGACCGGAAGACGTCCTGGGGGATGCCCGCATAAAAAACTGATTTCCGCGCCCTTGTCGAATTCGCCGGGTGGTGCTATACTATACAGCATGGCAGAAACAACTATTGTAACGAGCAGCCCCGTCGGGCAGCAGCTGAGCGAAATCAAGAAGGGCGACCTTTCCTACCTGGTCTTCAACAAGAAGAAGATAGAGCTCGTGGCGAAGATTACGGTCGGCCGTGACAGCGACAACAACGTCGTCGTGGACAACAAGCTTGCAAGCCGCCACCACTGCGTAATCCAGAAGATAAAGGATGCGTACTTCCTCAAGGACGAGAACTCCACGAACGGAACCTTCCTGAACGACAGCCGCATTCCGCCGGACAAGTACGTCAGGCTGAACCCGGGCGACAAGATCAAGGTTGGCAGCGACTACATCGTGATGTCATAAGCAGGCCAGATGCTTCCCACAGAAGAACTTGACTCCTTGCTCTCCCGCATCAAGTCCTACCGGAACGACTACGGCAGGGGCAACGGGGAGCTTCCCTCCGGGGAACTGCTGACCGACCGCCTCAGCAAGGCACTGAAGGCCTTGAAGGACGAAGAACCCGCCTACAGGCCCACCGCTGGGAACGGCGAAGCGGGAGGCCTTCTGGACTTCACGGGAAAGAGCATCCCCGTCGTCATCGTGCCTGACCTGCACGCCAGGCCGAATTTCCTTATACGGCTCCTGTCCTGCACGATAAAGGGACAGAAGGTGTTGGACGCCTTGAACGAGGGCAACATCATCGTTGTCTGCGTGGGCGATGGGGTGCACACCGAGCGAGTCCGCGATAAGCCGGAGGATGATGCCGGCCAACGATGGGAGGACGACTACGCTCGATGGATGGCATCATACGAAGAATTCGAGAGGGGAAACATCAACTGCCCCTCCATGCAGGAGGAGGTCGGACTGGGTCTTGCGACGATGATGACCGTGATGGAGCTCAAGGCCGCTTTCCCCGAGCATTTCCACTTTCTCAAGGGCAACCACGAGAACGTGAAGAACATCGAGGGCGGGGGCGACCATGCCTTCAGGAAGTTCGCGCTGGAAGGCCAGATGGTCAAGGAATTCGTGGAGACGGTCTACGGAGCCAGCATCCTGGACCAGATTCGCGACTTCGAGACCTCCCTTCCCATCGTCGCCATATTCGACCGCTTCTGCGTGAGCCATGCCGAACCGGCATACCCGTTTACCCGCGACGAAATCATCAACTACCACGACGAGGAAATCAGGGAATACGTCATCCTGGCCTTCACCTGGACGGCAAACGATGAAGCGGAGGAAGGCAGCGTCGCCAGCATATTCGCCGACCTTACGGGCAGAGAGCCGGACGAGGCCCTCTGGTTCGGCGGCCACCGGCCGGTGAAGGGCAAGAAGTATCTCCTCCGGCAGGACGGTCACTACATCCAGATCCACAACCCCGATGAGATGAACGTCGTCTATGTCTCGGCGAACAGGCCCTTCGACATCGAAAGAGCCATCATCTCCCTGGATTGAGAAAGACATCACCTTCCTGGATAAGCATGCCGCCCCGGCCTGACGGCCGGTCCCCTTGCCGAATGTGCAG